>JAFVFA010000193.1 GCA_017475725.1 Spirochaetales bacterium | reverse complement strand
TGGAGCAGGGCGCCGCCTGCGCAGAATTGGCGCGGGCAGCCCACAGCGCGGGCCTGAATGTGTGGACCTATACCGGCTACACCTGGGAGCAGCTTTTGCAGGAAAACGACGCTGAAAAAATGGCGCTTCTTCGGAAGCGCCATTTTTTATCCCTGAACGTTTTCAGACCTGATAGAAAGCCTTCATCCCATCTGTCAGGAACAGGGTGTCCATGGTACCTGCCGTCTCGTACGGTGAGTGCATGGCAAGCTGGGCTGATCCGATGTCAACAGTCGGGATCGCGATCTGTGTGGTCGAGATGTTGCCAAGCGTCCCTCCTCCAGTGACGTTGGAGTTGTTGTGGAAGACCTGGTAAGGGATGCCTGCGTTCTGCAGTATGCTCTTCAGGTATGCCCCGCTCTGGGCATCCGTCGTGTACTTCTGGTTACCTGCGTACTTGATCATGATCCCATTGTTGATCAGAGGCTTGTTGGTCGGGTCGCACTTCTCCGGATAGTTTGGGTGGAATGAGTGTCCGTTGTCGGCGCTCAGCATGAAGCTGCCGGCCTGGACGGAGTACTTTCTGTCATCATTCCAGTTCATCGAGCAGGCGATGCGGTCAGTTACCTGCCTGAGGAAATCGCTGTTGGCTCCCTGCTTCGTGGAGCTTCCGACCTCCTCGTTGTCGAACAGCGCAACCATCTGGATCTTGGAGCTCTTCGAGTCCTCGCAGTTGATGAAGGCCTTGAGGGCGCTGAAGGCGCACTGCAGGTCATCTATCTTCGAGATCGAGAAGAACTCGTCATCAATCCCCCAGATGGAGCCGGGCATCCTGTTGTACAGGAAAAGCTCAGTATCAAGGACATCCTCCTCGTCCACCTCAAGCAGGTCTGCAACAAGGCTCTTGACTGCATCCTTGCGTCCGCCGGAGCAGATGATGGGAAGCAGCTCCTTCTGGATCTTGAACTCATGACCGGTGTTGGCCTCTCGATTCTGATGGATGCAAAGGTTGACTATCTGGCATAGATCCTTGTCAAAATTGACGAGTCTCTCCTCAATTGAGCCATCTTCATTCTTGACAAATGCCCTTCCTGCCATCGACAGCGGCCTGTCGAACCAAGGGGCCATCAGCATTCCGCCGTAGCCCTCCACGTTCAACGTCGTATATGTGTCGCCGTTTGTGATCTCCGGGTTGCTCTTGACCTTGAAGGACGGGGAGTCTGTGTGCGCGGCCACAATCGAGTATCCTGTTGCCTCTCCCTCCGGCATGCGGAAGGCTATTATAGAGGAGCTGTTTCTGGTGACGAAGTAGCAGTTGCCGGCCTCAATGCTGAAAGGTTTCCGCTCATCAAGCCTGATTGCTCCGGCGTTCTCAAGCATGGCAGCCGCATTAGCCACAACATGGTAGCATGACGGGCTGTCCTGGATGAAATCCATCAGTTCAAGCGTGGATTCTATGTACTTCTGTTCCATGATAACCTCCTGGCCACTGCGTGACCCGTAAGGGATTATAGCACAAATGGAGACTCGCTCACAGGATGATTGTCAGCTCTTCTCGCAGAACCCCTTGAGCCTGACCTCGGCCTCATAGAGCTCCTTGGAGATGCTCCTGACGGTCTCCATGTTCAGCTGCCCCTGCGCCTCGATTCTCCGACCGATGGCTATTGTGATCCTTTCGTACCAGTGTTTCCTTGGTTTGACATAGATCGGGATGATCGGCACCTTGCAGCGCATAGCCATCATTGCGGCGCCGTCCTTGAAGGGATTCACCTGCTGCTTGTCCTGGAGACCACCCTCGGGGAATATGACAACCATCCGCCCTTTCTCCAGATTGTCCCTCACCCCGTGGAACGTGGACATTGAGAAGTTCTCCTTGTTGACCTCTATGCAATGGACATGCGTGAAGAACCACCTGCCGAGCCTGGTTCGGAACAGGTCTGAACTTGCCACGAACACCGGGCTTCTGGAGGGAATCGAGCACATTATGTAGATCGGGTCAGACATGGAGTTGTGGTTGGCCACAACAAGACATGGCCCCTTGAGTGAGGTCTTCCCCTCCATGTGCAACCGCTTTGGACGGAAGAACAGGAATCCGGGATAGACTCCGGTGACCTTCACGAAGTTGTAGAAGAAGAAACTATCTGCGTGTCCGCTCTTCAAGAAGCACCCCCAGTTCCACAACCTTCCTCCTGACCGTCTCTGCTATGATGACAGTGTTCTCCCTCAACCCCAGACTCTCATCATACAGGGATTGGACGTCAATCGGTTTGCCGATCATCATCCTGACCCTATGTCTGGTGAAGTTCATGCCGTTCGTGAACACAGGAACGACCTGTGCACCGGTCTTGAGCGCCATCACCACAAAGCCCGGATTGAACGGATTCACATCGGTCTCACCTTCTAGTGGAAGCCTGCCTTCCGCGTTCACGTAGAGGACCTGTCCCTTCTTGAGAGCCTGTATGGATTTGACCAGTGCGTTTGTCGTATGGGTCTCCCTGTCAACCTCAATGGAGCCTATTGCACTCAGAAGGAAATCAAGCACCCTGTTCCTGTGGTACAAGACCTCTGCAACCAACGGGTGTGAGAACCTCGGGACAGTTGCCAGCAGAAAGGCCACATAGTCAAACAGCTTTCTATGGTTCGACACCACAACGGTCCGTTTCCGGATCCGACGCCCCTGCACGGAACGGTCCTCATAGTAGAGCTTTGTCCTGAAGATCGTCCCGTAGATCGGGTATGCGGTTATGACGAAGAACCAGTAGAACAGATGTCTCATGCGTTGTAGATCCTGTTGACATCGGACTGCATGACTGAAAGGCCGATGATGTTCAGCGGAAGGATCGGAAGGATGGCACCTGTGATCACGTACAGGGCGGAACTGCCTCTGAGCTTGATTCCCTTGTCCTTGGCCACAGCATGGAGGGCCTTGTTCAGCTTGACCATGACGAATATGCTCCCGAACGGCAGAAGGCAGCACACGAGCCACCTTGGAAGACGGCGGAACCTACCGCAGATTTCCCTGACGGAACCGAACAGGAAGACTGGCCATATGAAGCCGAACAGGAAGGCTGAAAGGATTGTCAGAACAATCTGGACAAAGACATATTCGCCCTTCTCCTGCTTATCAACATTGTCATTCACAATGGCCGAGATATTCACTGACGGATCATATTTCTTGAATTCCTGAGCAATGCAGGCCTCTGTGAAATCCTTCGGGATGCTTCTTGCGGCAAAGATTCCAATCACACAGAACAGCGTGACAAGGAACGGGACCATAAGGGTTCCAAGGTTGAACACCTGGTTCTCTGCAACACCGAACTCCTGTGCGGCAAGCGCGTAGTTGCCGGCATAGACGACTCCCTTTGCGGCCTTGGATATGAAGAGCATCTTTATGTTCTCATAGACCAGGGATCCCGCTATGGCTCCCACTATTGATGTGCACAGCGCCTCACCTGCAAAATACATGGCACTGTGGTTTATTCCGTAGAGCTTGCGCTCGACGGTGGATACCGATGATGCAGCCATGTACGGCATCATGAAGAAGGTGCCGATTGCCCAGGATGCCACAACGCCTCCCATTATGGCTACAACCATCTGGGCAGGAACGTTGTTCTCCCCCATCACGAACTTCGAGTCCACAAAGAAGGCAAGCATTCCAACGGCGAATGCACCAAGGCAGGTCTGGTAGGCGAACCTGGTTCCCTTCCTCTGCTTCAGCTTGTTGAACAGGTACAGCATTATCGGAACCGGTGCGAAGGCTGCCGTGTTGCAGATTGCCATCTGCATACCGTTGAAGCCCAGACTTCCGATCATCATGGCGTTCATGGATACCAGGAACAGCTGCAGGACTGCAGTTGTAAGACACTCGACTATGAGCCAGCGCTTGTATACCGGGCTTCCGAGAACCAGCCTCACGCTCTT
>JAFVFA010000192.1 GCA_017475725.1 Spirochaetales bacterium | reverse complement strand
TTCAGGATTCTCTCACCAGCTGATTGCGGTGATTTCAGTAACCCGAAGGCCTCCCCTTACATACTGAACATCTCCGTGAGGCCCGTGCCGTCGGAGGTGTTTCTCCGAGTCATGGCGGACAAGGGTTTCTGCCTGTCAGCAGGAAGCGCATGCTCATCAAACTCCCGCGGAAAGGCGGAGAGCGTCCTTGCGGCCATGAACATTGACCCCATGGACAGGATGTCCAGCATAAGGATCTCAATCGGTGCGGACAACACAGAAGACCAGGTCCAGGGGCTGTGCGATGCCCTCAGACAGGCCAGACAGGAGTTAGGACTATGGAAATGAACGAGACAATGCAGAACAGCAACCTCTACCTAATAAGATTAGGCGAGATAAGCCTCAAGGGCCTCAACAGGGGCTTTTTCGAGAAGAAGCTCAAGAACAACATCAAGATCAAGATACACCCCTACAGAAGCGTCCTGACAAGGGAGAAAGGCCGCTTCTACCTCTACGTCTCAAAGGACTGCCCCGACGAGCACGTCTTCAAAGTCCTGAGAACCACGTTCGGGGTTGTGGGCTTCTCGAAGGCCGTCGTGTGCTCGAAGGATTGGGACGACATCGTCGAGAACGCAAAGAAGCTCATAGAGAACGAGCCGTTCTCTGACGGCACAGGCACATTCAAGGTTGAATCCCGCCGTGCAGACAAGAGCTATTTCATGAACAGCTATCAAATTGAGTGCGAGCTTGGAGGTGTTGTGCTTGACCGCTACCCGGACATGAAGGTCAAGGTCAAGAACCCGGACAAGGAGCTGAGGATAGAGATCCGCGACAAGGTCTACATGTACACCTCTCCAGTCTCCGGCCCTGGCGGACTGCCCGTCGGAACCGCCGGCAAGGGCCTGCTTCTCCTCTCCGGAGGCATCGATTCACCTGTTGCGGGATGGAGAATGGCCAAGAGAGGTCTCAAACAGGACTGTCTCTACTTCCATGCCTACCCATACACATCTGAGCAGGCGCTCCAGAAGGTCAAGGACCTTGCAAGGATCATCGCACCATACAATCAGGGCACGAACCTTGTGGTCATCAACTTCACCGAATGCGAGCTGTGGATCAAGGAGCACTCCAAAGAGGAGGAGCACACCCTCATGATGCGCGCCTGCATGATGAAGGCCGCAAACGCCATAGCCAAGCAGAGGGATTGCAAGGTCCTTGTCACAGGCGAAGCCCTTGGCCAGGTCGCCTCGCAGACCCTTGAGAGCATGTGCTTCACCAACAGCATGTCCGAGATCCCCGTTCTTCGCCCTCTTGTCGCAATGGACAAGGAGGAGATCATCTCAACTGCACGTGAGATAGGCACCTATGAGACCAGCATTCTCCCATACGATGACTGCTGCGTGATCTTCAGCCCCAAGCATCCCCTTGTGAGACCAGAAGTTGCGTCAGAGAAGAGGTCATATGCAGAGATGGGTATAGATGACCTCCTTGCAAAGGCGGTTGCCGAAGCAGAGGTCTTCGAGGTCCCCTACACGGTATAGCATGTCAGACAGAAGATACGAGCACAGACCACGCAACTACGGCAAGGACAGGACCTTCCGCGCGTTCATTGCAATTGACATCTCCCCAGAGGCAAAGGCCGAGCTTTCACGTCTTGCAGGCATTCTCAAGGCTTCATGCCACGGTTCGTTCCCTTCACAGGACATGTACCACATGACTGTAGCCTTCCTTGGTGACATAAGCCCTCTTCAGGCCGATGCGATGATGCGTGTTCTGGAGGATGTTGCGGATAGATACGATCCCTTTGAGCTCAAGCTATGCAGACTTGGCTATTTCGCAATGCCGAACGCTGCAACTGTGTTCTGCTCCACAGAGAGGGACAACACCCTTCTCTCCCTTGCACAGGATGTCTACCGCGCCGCATGGGATGTGAGGATCCCATTCGATGACAAGCCTTTCAGGGCCCACATCACACTTGGCCGTCGTGTCGACCTGTCCTCCATACGCCTCAACGGCATTGAGGTGCAGCACATCCCCTTCATTGTGAATGGCCTTACCCTATACAGGAGCACGCTCCGTCCATCGGGTCCGATATACGAGGCCCTGGAGAAAGTGGGGTTCTAGTGGCATCCCAAAAACCACACAAAAAAACTGTTTTCGCATAATCCCTTTCTTTGAAACATGTTGTATCATTGTAAGCGGCATGTTGACTGAGCATTGGAAAAGGGATTGCATATGCTCAGAAAACAGTTGCGTTTAAGAAAGCAGATTCTGGAAAACTATATCAAAGGCTGCAGTGAATGGATCGGGAAAGCCCCTAAGGGCTCAATAAGGCTGTCCCCTTCAAGAGGTTCGACCTACTATTTCTTCAAAAAGGAGAAGAGTTCAGGGAAAGGCATAAGACTTGACAGGAAGAAGCACAGGTCTCTGATAGAAGCATTGATATGCAAGGATTACTACTGCAAGGTTCTCTCAGAAGCGAAAACAGAGCTGAAGAAGATAGAGGCCTTACTCGAATACGAGGACAAGGAAACTCTCGGATCCATCTATGAAAACCTCCACCCGGAAAGGAAGAAGCTGATTATTCCGCTGGAAACGACTGTAAGAGAGAGAATCAAACTGTTTGAAGAGGACATGGGGATTGAAACCGAAGCTGAAAGCGGAAAATACTACATCCCTACTGACAGAGGCGAACTGGTAAGGTCCATGGCTGAATACAACATTGCCAATTCCCTTCATGCCAAAGGGATACCATACAAATACGAATTCCCTTACAGAGCAGTTGACGGCCATTATCTTCATCCTGATTTCACGGTTATCAATAAGAGCACAGGCGAGCAATTCATATGGGAGCACTTCGGGATGATGGACAATCCCAATTATGTGAAGAACAGCTTCCTGTACAAGATAAACCTCTATGCCGAAGATGGCATCTTCATTGGAAAGGGTCTTATTGCCACATTCACGGGATTCAAGCAGGAACTCAAACAGGAGATCATAGACTCGATGATCAAGAAATACTTGCTTTGAGATTCAGCTTTCAGGCTAAAAGTCAAAAATTCGATTTCAGCCTGAAGAAAACCGGAAATCATTCAGGCTGGAAGACAAATAATCGATTTCAGCCTGAAATCCGATGCAGATGCATGGGACAGCAGAAGTCAAATAGCATCCAGCAATGAGAACACAATGCTCTCGATGCTATCCTTCATCTCCTTCGAAAGCGGCATGTCGTTGACGCTTACAGTGGAGAGCTCCTGTGTGAACATCCTCTTGAGAGAGGCAACGTCGATCTTCTCCCCGTTTTTCCTCAAATTGCCGACATACCCTGCCTTTATGAGAACGGAGAAGGAATTGGCAAGCTCCTCGCTCTTTATTCTGAAATCGACGGAAATGATATCATCGTTCATTACAAGAAGAATGCTCTCAATGTTGTCAAGGGAGGCCTTGGTGATCTCGAACCCCAAATCGACCATGGTCCTGGGATTGGAGACATACACACCTATCTGCGCAGCGGCAAGACGCGCTGCATCATCAGAGGAGATGTTGCTTACTCTTTCTGAGGTATAGGTTTGTCTGTAGTTGTCAACGACGTTTGTAGAGGAGAACAGGATTATCCCCTTCGTTGGGACAGCGACCTCAAGACCGCTGTCATTGTCAACGAAGAACTTCAGCTTGCTGTCATCGTCCTTCTGCTTGGTGAAGAGGGAGCTCAATGAAAGGGCGCTGTTGATCAGGGACTTCGAATAGTCCCCTTCAAGCGCCCCATAGTAATCGAACTCTGAGAAATCGGTGCTTATGGAACCACCATTGGGATCATAGAGTGCAATGGAGAGCCTGCCCATTCTATCGGCAATGTAGGATACCGCCTTATCCGAGGTGTCCACGTACTTCCCCACATCAAGCAGATCGGCATTGACGGTGATCACGAACTGCCCGTCAAGCCCAAGGGCCTGGAAGTACTGCTCATCCCCCAATGGGCTTCTGGTCACGCAGGAGCTCAGAAGGACGAGCAGTGCCATGATAATGAGTGCGGAAAGACGTTTCACCCTACCCTTTTCCATGCAACCTCTGATCAAGCCTTGACTATTCTCAGCTTCACGCCGAAGTCGTTCTCCGGAACATCAAGGTCGGCATCGAAGCTGGAAGCCACAGCCAAGGTCTCGGACTCGATCATGCCCTTGAACTGCTCGTAGGCTGCCTTGACCTCGTCATCGCCTCCAATTGTCAGG
Source organism: Spirochaetales bacterium (assembly GCA_017475725.1). Classification (GTDB taxonomy): domain Bacteria; phylum Spirochaetota; class Spirochaetia; order Sphaerochaetales; family Sphaerochaetaceae; genus UBA9732. The sequence goes on along the minus strand of JAFVFA010000192.1, from coordinate 1,647 downwards.
ATTATCCTGTCGGAGACCTCGAAGCTGCTCTCCTTTCTTGTGGTCTGGATGGCACGGATGATATCGCGCGCAAGGCCCTCGTTCAGGAGATTCTGGTCAACTTCAGTGTCGAAGCCAACAGTCAGCTGGCCATCGTTCAGGACCTTGAGGTTCTCCTTCTCGTTGCGCTGGATTACAAGATCATCAGCTGAGAGCTCTACCTTCTGGGAATCGCCGTACTCGACGGCGGCCTTGTGGCCCTCAAGGATCTGTGCAATCCTCTCGCTTCTCAGGGTCTGGATCTTGGATGCGACCTCCTTCATGGCCTTTCCGAGCTTGGAGCCCAGGACCTTGAAGTTGGCCTTTGCGCTGTAATCGACAAGGCTCGTCTCCTCGGAGTTGATCTCGACCTTCTTGACGTTGAGCTCCTCTGCTATGATGTCGCTCATGCCGGAGAGAATCTTGCGGTCCTCCTCGTCGCGGTCAACAAGGAACAGCTTCTTGAGAGGCTGTCTGGTCTTCAGGTTGTAGGTGCTTCTGAGGGATCTTCCCATGACGATGGCCTTCATCGTAAGGTCCATCATCTTCTCAAGCGCATAGTCCCTGTGCTTCTCGTTGTAGACGGGATAGTCGCAGAGATGGACGCTTTCAGGGTCACCAGGCTTGCGGAGGTTCTGATAGATCTCCTCGCAGATGAACGGGATGATCGGGCAAGCGAGCTTGACGAATGTCATAAGCACTTTGTACAGCGTGTTATAGGCATTCTGCTTGTCGCCATCGTTCTCGCTCTTCCAGAATCTTCTGCGGCTGCGTCTGATGTACCAGTTGTTCAGCTTGTCCATGAAGCCCAGCAGATATCCGCAGGCTCTCTGGATGTCATATGAGCCAAGGGCGTCGTCCATGTTGTGGGTAAGCTCCTCGGTGACCGAGATCATCCAGCGGTCGAGTGGGTTGTAGAGCTTCTCGTATGGAGTGTCATCCGGCTCGTATCCGTCAAGGTTTGCGTACTGGACGAAGAACGAGTATGAGTTCCACATCGGAAGGATAAGCATCTTCAGCACGTCCTTGACCATCTGGTCAGAGAACTTAAGGTCATCGGCATGGACGGCGGCGCTGTTCATCAGGGCGAACCTGAGGGCATCCGCACCGTACTTGTTCACATGGACCATCGGGTCTGTGAAGTTGCCCTTGCTCTTGGACATCTTCTCGCCGTCCTCGGCAAGGATGATTCCGTTTGTGATGTTGTGCATGAAGGCAGGGCTGTCGAACAGGGCTGTTGCCATGATCGTGAGAGTGTAGAACCAGCCTCTCGTCTGGTCCAGGCCCTCGCAGATGAAGTCTGCCGGGAATGTCTTCTTGAAGCGCTCGACGTTCTCGAACGGATAGTGGAGCTGGCCGTACGGCATGCTTCCGCTCTCGAACCAGCAGTCCAGGACATCCGGAACCCTTCTCATGGTGCCCTTCCCGTCCGGGCTTGGCCACGTCAGCTCATCGACATAGTGCTTGTGGAGGTCAGTGACCTTCTTGCCGCACTTCTTCTCAAGCTCCTCGATTGAGCCGATTACCTCGACGTAGTCAGATCCGTCGCACTTCCAGACCGGGATTGGGTTGCCCCAGAAGCGGTTTCTGGAGATGGCCCAGTCACGTGCGCCCTCAAGCCACTTTCCG
>JAFVFA010000191.1 GCA_017475725.1 Spirochaetales bacterium | reverse complement strand
GCCTCTGTTGACGAACGAGGGCACAAGGCTGATCCAGTAGACCAGGGGAAGGCCCTTGAATGATATCCTGGTGTAGTTCGTGAGCATGAAGACCAGCACGTTGAGAAGAACGATGTATATGCATGCGCTGGAATAGGTGTATTTGAACTTCTTGTTCAGAATGGAGTCTTTCATCATCGCTACAAAGATATTTGCAAACAGCCCATAGAGTCAACTTGTAGAAAAAGGCGCCCTTTCGGGCGCTCATCCGCTTGGTGTTGCCGCTGTAATCAGAGACCCAGCTGCTTGAGTATCGTGATGATGTAGGGCCTCTTCTCCCTGCGTGCGTACTCCATCACGTTGTGTCCCTGCCAGTCGCAGATGGTGATGTCCGCGCCGCAGTTGATCAGCTGTGAGAAGATCCTTGTGTTCTCGTTCTGCAGAACCGCCATTATCAGAGGTGTCTCCCCGAGGTAGTTCCTTGCATTGATGTCGGCGCCGGCCTCGACCAGGGCCTCGATGATCTTCGGGTTTGAACACTTGTTGGCTGCGAGGTGAAGGGCGTTCGACCTGTACTTCGGCTCCACTGCGAAGAGGTCTGCACCGTCCTTGAGCAGGGCCTTGAGAACGACAACGTGGGTGTTGTACTGTGCTGCAAGCATGAGAGGTGTGAGGCCCCATTCGTTTGTGCAGTTGACATCAGCACCCTGCTTGATCAGAAGATTGATCTCGTTGGCCTTGGAGGACGAGATCGCCGCGGCAAGGAGCTTCTTGTTAAGGGTTTTTTGCTTATTTGTCATGATATTTTTCCTTATTTCTTTTTGCAAAGTAAAATATTTAGCTTAATTATTTCAGAAAAACGGCAATGTGTAAAGATTCAGTCTGTTTCCATTTGGACAAAAAATCTTTATTTGTTCTCTCTAGTGTATTATAATGGCAGAAAATCGTCCTTAGTGCAGCGCGCTTGAAAGGGCCAGGGAGCAGACATGATTTCAAACGACATCATCAGGAGAATACCCAAAGTGGAGCTCCACGACCATCTTGATGGGGGGCTCAGGCCGCAGACGGTCATAGACCTAGCAAGAAAGTATGGTGTGGCGATCCCTTCCGAGGACCCCGTCGCGCTCAGGGAATGGTTTGTGAAGGGATGCAAGCTCAAGAGCCTTCCACTCTATCTTGAGACATTCGCGGTGACCACCTCTGTCATGCAGACGGAGGAGGCGCTGAGACGTGTCGCCTATGAGGCGATGCTTGACTGGAGGGAGCAGAACATAGTCTACGGTGAGATCAGGTTCTCCCCGATTCTGCATACCTCGCAGGGTCTCTCCATGGACAGCGTGGTCAGGGCGGTGCTTTCAGGCATGGAGCAGGGCAGGCGAGAGACTGGGATCCATTTCGGCGTGATCCTCTGTGCAATGCGCAGCCAGAGCCCGAACATCAGCCTTGAGATAGCGAAGCTGGCCGTGGCCTACAGGGATCGCGGCGTGGTGGGCTTCGACCTGGCCGGGGACGAGAAGGGGAATCCCCCTAAGACCCATCTGGAGGCCTTCCAGTACATAAGGAACAAGAACTTCAACATCACAATACATGCCGGAGAGGCCTTTGGCCTGGACTCCATCTGGCAGGCTCTGCAGATCTGCGGAGCCCATAGGGTGGGGCATGGTACAAGACTTGTGGACGACATGACGCTTGATGGCTTGAAGATAGAGCAGATGGGGGATCTGGCCCACTTTGTGCAGGACAGAAGGATCCCTCTGGAGATGTGTCTGACCAGCAACATCGGCACAGGTGCCGCGGCCACCTACGGGAGCCATCCGTTCGTGGTTTTCCTGAAGAACCACTTCAGGGTCATGCTCTGCACCGACAACCGTCTGATGAGCGACACCGACCTGACCAAGGAGATGTCCATTGCCGCCGACACATTCGGCCTTTCCCTGGATGATCTGGAGAAAATCAGCGTGAACGCCATGAAGAGTGCGTTCATACATCATGACGAAAAGCTTGCAATCATATATGATGTAATCAAAAGGCAGTTCGCTGATCTCCGCAGGGAGCAGTGATGGTGGAAACTTGATAGATGGGTAGCGAAGGAAAGAACGTCTGGTTCCACATTCTTAACATAATCCTCATTGTCGCAGCCCTGTTCGCGCTGGTTGTGGTTCTTCTGTTCAACTCGGACCTTAAGAGCGCGGGCTTCAGGGAGAACGAGTCCTCCCTTGTCCCCGCCAATGACGGCTGGTCAATGCTGAACGATGACGGTACTCTGACCGAGTTCAATGATTTCGGCAGAAACCTCGGCGTGGAGAGCCTTGTCCTCAGCAGAATATTCGTCTTTGACCAGAACGAGTTCATCAGGGACACCTTGAGCTTCTTCTCGAGCTACTGTGCCGTTGAGGTCTATCAGGATGGGGCTCTGATCTACTCCTACAGCAGCGAGGAGAACGTCAGGAACAGGATTCTCCCGGGGCTCTTCAGCGTGAACGCTGTCCTGGACGTGCTTCCGGGAGAGGCCTCCGAGGTGACGGTCAGGCTCTGGTCCTATCTTGGAGTGACAGTGAACCCCTTCTACTTCGGAAGCGGCTACGACGTTGCAAGGCGTGACTACAACGATTCCCTGCCGGGGGTGGTGTTCGCCGTCCTGTCGTTCGTCCTTGTGCTTCTGATAGTCCTGTTCGCCATTCTGGGAAGGAAGAAGTACACAATCCCGGCGTCCTACAACTACTTCATGGGATTCATGTCAATCGCGACGGTCTGGGTGATATCCAACATAAAGGTCCTTGCCCATCTGGGCATAAATCCGGGGCTTCTCTGCGTTGTGGCAAACGAGGCCTTCCTCCTGTTCCCGACCTTCTACATGATCTACATCTACCATTACTTCACCCAGAACAAGCGTCTCAACATATTGCTGATTGGGCTGTCCTTCCTGAACATGGTGATTGTGAACAGCCTTGTTCTCGCAAAGGTCGTCAGTCTTGTGGAGTCATACATATCGACTGCCGTGATCTGCGGCATCTGCCTTGTCACAACGCTTGTACAGGCGGTGAGGGAGTACAGATTCGGCAAGACCACCGCCAGAACCCATGCCATGTTCTTCGGTTCTCTGATCCTCATGACAGGAGGGGTCTTCCAGACCTACGACGCCTACAGGGGAAGGGTGACGAACATATCGGTGCTGATGCTTCTCAGCCTTGTTCTCTTTGCTCTGATACAGAGCGTCTCCTTCATCTTCTATCTCATGAACCTGGTGGCTGAGGGACGCAAGGCCGGAGACTATCTGGCCATGGCCAAGACGGACACCCTCACCGGACTGGGCAACAGAAGAGGGCTGGAGGCATACATCTCCGAGCTCGCCTCAAGGTCGTCCTCTCCCTTCTACAGGGTCGGGTGCATTGTCTGCGACCTGAACGGGCTGAAGAAGACGAACGACACATACGGTCACGACGTCGGCGACCAGATGCTCAGGGACTTCTCGAGCTGTCTGAAGGAGTGCTTCGAGAACAGAGGCGTCCCGTTCAGGAGCGGCGGAGACGAGTTCTACGTCCTGTTCAGTGACGTTGAGGTCGACATGGGCGCCATGATGCGTCGCCTGATGATAGGGATCGACGGGTCGAACACAGGCACCGAGTACAAGCTCTCCTGCTCCAGCGGCTGCTATGCGGACTACGTGCCGTCGCACAACGAAAAGGCGGTCTGGGACATAATCAAGATGGCCGATGCCGAGATGTACAAGCAGAAGATGAAGGACAGGGAGCGGCTTGGTTCCAGAGCCGTCGATGACCCAAGACTTGACTGAGCAAAGTTCTGCATGACAATCCAAATCAAAAGCGCAGAAAGATAGAGCCGGGGTGACCCGGCTCCACTTGTGATATGTGATCAAAGCTCCTGTGCGCTTGGCGGCGGTTGCCGTTTCAGCCCCTCTCAACTGAGCTTTGCAATGAGGGCCTTTACCTCAGATGCAAGGTTGTCAAGATCGAAGCTCATGACCTCGTCCTCGTTGGCGCGGAGCTTGACTTCGCACTTCCCTTCCTTGTAGCTTCTGTTTCCAAGAGTGATTCTGATAGGGATTCCTATGAGATCCGCATCTGCGAACTTGACTCCGGCGCTCTCCTTCCTGTCGTCGTACAGGACCTCGATTCCGGCGGCCTCGAGTTCGTTGTAGATCCTCTCCGAGACCTCGGTGTCCTTGATCAGGCTGATGAAATGGACCTGGAACGGGGCCACTGCAATCGGGAGCTTGAGGCCGTTGTCGTCGTTGTACTCCTCGCAGAGACAGGCAAGAAGCCTTCCGATTCCGATTCCGTAGCTTCCCATTATGACAGGCTTGCGCTGTCCGTTCTCATCCTGGTAGTAGCAGTTCATCGCCTCGGAGTATCTGGTGCCGAGCTGGAAGATGTTTCCGACCTCGACTCCCTTTGATGCTGAGAGCGGCTTTCCGCAGGTCGGGCAGCGGTATCCGTCAGCTGCGCTTGCGATGTCCGCAACGGTTCCGTTGTAGTCAACGCCGAAGTTGGTGTTGATGTAGTGGAAGCCTTCCTTGTTGGCACCTGCCACAAGGTTGTTTGACTTGGCCACGGAGTCGTCCACTATGACTATTGTGCCTTCCTTGCATCCAATCGGTGAACCATATCCCGGAACCATGCCTGCAGCTGCGATCTCCTCTTCATGGGCAGGTCTCAGGCTGTTGGCCTTGGCTGCGTTCTGAAGCTTGTTCTCCTCTATGTCCATGTCTCCGCGGACGATTCCGACCACAAGCCTGTCCTCTTCCTCTCCTGTCTGGTCATTGATGAAGGTCCCGACCATGAACAGGGCCTTCGCCGTCTTGCGTGCAGGGATTCCGAGAAGGGCGCAGAGATCCTCGATTGTCTTGGAGTTCGGGGTTGCGACCATCTCCTTGGCCTTGGGCTCCTCTGCGTAGTAGTCCTTCTGGAACCTTGCGACCTGTCTGTTCGCCGTGTAGCCGCAATCCGGGCATGTGATGATCGTGTCCTCTCCGATAGGTGAGAGGTACATGTACTCGTGGGCGACCTTTCCGCCCATCATTCCGCTGTCGGATCCGACTGCTATGACGGGGAGACCGCATCTGCCGTAGATCCTGAAATAGGCGTCGTAGTGGGCCTTGTAGACCTTCTCGAGCCCTTCCTGGTCCTTGTCGAAGCTGTAGCTGTCCTTCATTGTGAACTCTCTGACACGGATCAGGCCGGCCCTTGGTCTCGGGTCGTCACGCCACTTGGTCTGGAGCTGGTAGACAAGAAGCGGCAGTCTCTTGTAGGAGTCTATCACGTTCCTTCCGAGGTCCGTTGCGCACTCCTCGTGCGTCATGGCAAGGACCATGTCCCTGTCGTTGCGGTCCTTGAAGCGGCTCATCTCCTTGTCGATGCTGTAGAACCTTCCGGTCTCCTTCCAGATGTCTCCCGGGTTCACGACCGGCATCAGGATCTCCTGGGCCCCAAGGGCGTCCATCTCCTGGCGGACGATGGTAGAGATCTTCTGGATCGATCTGAATCCTAGAGGGAGGAGGGAGAAGATGCCGGTGGCCAGCTGGTCAATATATCCTGCTCTGAGAAGATACTCGTAACCCTTGCAGTCAGCTCCGTTGGGCGCTTCGCGGAGGGTCTTTGAAAACAGTCTGCTCTGTCTCATGTTGAATCTCCATGTTTTTGTTTTACTGCATCGATTATATGCAATTGCCCTGTTCAGCACAAGAACGCTCCGGTGTGGGGCTATTATTTACCTGATGAAAGATTTGATTGAAAGTATTGTTGCAGAATGATATCATAGTCGCATATCTTATTTTGAGAGGAACACTGATGCTTGATACACAGACCATCGAGTCTTTGACTGCGAAAGCTACAGACATTAGGATTTCAACAATCCATGAAATCGCGCACCTCGGAAATGGGCACATCGGCGGCGCCATGTCCATAGTTGAAGTGCTCACTTATCTCTACTACCACGAGATGAACATCGACCCTTCCAATCCCAAGATGGAGGGAAGAGACAGATTCGTTTGCTCGAAGGGCCATGCCGGTCCATCCGTCTACGCAACGCTTGCAGAGAAGGGCTATTTCCCGAAGGAGTGGCTCATGACCCTCAATCAGGGTGGAACGAACCTCCCAAGCCACTGCGACATGAAGAAGACTCCAGGCGTCGACTTCACCACAGGTTCCCTCGGACAGGGCTTCAGCGCTGCAGTCGGAATAGCACTTGGACAGAGACTCAAGGGCGAGAGCTCATTCACATATGTCATGATCGGTGACGGCGAGAGCCAGGAAGGTCAGATCTGGGAGGCTGCAGAGTTCGCCTCATCACAGAAGCTCGGCAACCTGATCGCCTTCACGGACTTCAACCGCCAGCAGCTTGACGGCTACACCTCAGAGATCATCAACATGGACAACATCGACACCCGTTGGCTCGGTTTCAACTGGCATGTGCAGAGAATCAACGGACATGACTTCAAGGCCATCGATGAGGCCGTCCAGAACGCTAAGGCAGTCAAGTGCCGCCCGAGCATGATCATCCTGGACACCATCAAGTCAAAGGGCTACGCTCCGGGAGAGGGCATCAGGGCCAACCACAGCATGGCCATCAGCAAAGAGAACGAAGAATACGCAATCAGCGTCCTTAACGGAGGTGCAAAATGAGAGACACATCTTCAATCAACGATATGAGAGATGCATTGATGGCCGCCATCATCGATCTGGCGAAGGAGCACAAGGAAGTCGTCTTCCTGGATGCTGACCTCTCAAGTTGCATCAACAGCGTACCTTTCAAGAAGGAGTTCCCGGACCGTTTCTTCAACGTCGGAATCGCAGAGGCCAACATGGTCGGAGTTGCCGCCGGTCTCTCCTCCATGGGTTTCGTCCCTTACGCACATTCATTCGGATGCTTCTCATCCCGTCGCGCATATGACCAGTTCTACCTGTCAGCCAACTATGCCGGACAGACCGTTCACCTCATCGGAACGGATGCCGGTGTCACAGCGCAGATCAACGGCGGAACGCACATGCCGTTCGAGGATGTAGGCCTTATGAGACTCATCCCTGAGCTGATCGTCCTTGATCCCTCAGACACTCAGAGCTGCTACGACCTCACGCAGCAGGCATTCGAGACAGGCCACTGCTCATACACCAGAATCCGCAGAAAGGGTTCCACACACCGCTATGCTCCAGGTCAGGTCAAGCTTGGAAAGGCAAACGTCCTTGCTGAGGGGCAGGATCTTGCAATCGTCGCAACCTCTGAAGTCATCGTGAACGAGGCTGTCAAGGCTGTAGACATGCTTGCAAAGAAGGGCATCAAGGCAACTCTGGTTGACATGCACACAATCAAGCCTCTGGACACGGAGATCCTGGACAAGGTCTCCAAGGAGACAGGTCATGTCCTGGTCTGCGAGAACGCACGCTATGCTGGCGGTCTGGGAGAGGCGGTTGCAGCGCACCTTGCAACCACATACCCGGCGAAGATGGACTTCGTCTGTGTCGGAGAGCGGTTCGGAGAGGTCGGAAAGCTCGACTATCTGATGAAGGCCTTCCACTTCACGGCAGAGGACATGGTCGCCAAGGCAGAGGCTCTTGTGAGAAGATAATCGCTTCAGGATGCATCAAAGCCCCGGATTCCGGGGCTTTTTGCTTTTTCAGCTTGC
>JAFVFA010000190.1 GCA_017475725.1 Spirochaetales bacterium | reverse complement strand
CTGGAGTTTCCGGCTGCCATGCAGGGCAAGCACGAACAGACAGAGAAGAGCACCGGCGGAGTCCCCTGTCAGATAGCAGCGGTCAAGGTTCAGCCCCAATTCAGCGCGGTTCTTCTCAATGTAGCGCATGGCCGCCATCACATCGCCGATCTGATTCCAGAGTGTGGTTTCTGGGATGCGTCTGTAGCTGATGCTGACCACACGGTATCCCATCCGCGCCCATTCGTAGTTGTAATTGGCATTGACTTCCTTGTACGAGGCAAACAGACCACCGCCATGGATGTTGATCATAATAGGGGCATTCTCATCAGTGCCATGAAGGCTGTAGACATCGAGCAGATGTCCCTGCTCCCCATCATCGATATAGGGAATGTCCTTTCTGATTGCAAGGTCGCTTATGTCCTGCTTCTGCTTTGCGATGCGTTTTGCATCGTTGAATTCGAAGAACCTCCGGAAAGTCAAAACACCAACTCTGGACATGATCCGATCCTCCTCTCAGCATCCTGGTCCAATTACACTGCGATTCAGGCGGAAAATCAATCTCCATTGCCCTACGGTTCACAGTCGTCTATAATGACCGCATTGTATAATTCGGAGGTTTTCATGAGGAAAGCGCTTTTATATGTTGCAATGATTCTGATTGTCATCGTCTGCATGTGCGCCTGCGTAACCAGAGGCGGAAGAGCAGAGAGTTCAAATGCGATAGTCCAGGAATCTTTCAGCTATGTCCATGATCCACGACAGAATGCTGCAGCAATGGCTGACATCATTGAAAACCCCAACGCAGTCTACGGGTTCTCTCCGAATCCGGAATCCGTCCGTCTGGGTCCATATGCCGAATATGACTGGACCGACCCTGCATTTGTCGCCATGGCCAGAGAGGAACGTATGGCTTATCACAGCTCTCTCAGGACCATGACGGATATCCTTGATGCTATGCAGGCAGAGGGTGCATCAGTGGAGGAGATGGCAAGAGCCGTATCAGCAGAGAGGAATCGTCTCCGCCTGGCGACATATGCGGAAGACCCGAAAGGACTTGAAGAGGTCAAGCAAAGCAATCTTGCGAAATACGGACATGAAGATGGCCCGACACCGGATGAGCTTTTCGAGAAATACGGTTCATGGGAGATGGTTCTCCAGAAAGCATTCAGCCCGAACATGGGAATGGATGCCTGCTGCGGCCTTTATGATGACTGCTATCAGCTCTATGTTGAGCTTGGATGCATTGGAAATCCATAATCTTCTGGTTTATTAGTATATATATCCGTTATCGGTATGATTTAGCCCCCAATATGCCTTGATAAGCGAATCCCAGACAGAAAAGGGACTCGCATACAAATCGTTTTTTTCCGGAAGTTGAAGGTCGGACCCGATTCGGAATCCTGGCATTTGGGCATAAAAAAAGCAGCAGGCGAGATTCGAACTCGTGTAGGCCACCTTGGCAAGGTGGTGCGTAACCACTACGCTACTGCTGCATAACGAGGTTGTTTATAGCATTTTTGGAAAACTTACGCAATAGCTGAGAAGCATTTTTTTACTGCCGGTCCTGCGGGTTCCGGAAAAAAGGTCCGTATGCAGTAGATTTCTTTTTCTAATTTCTATATATTGGTGAGGCGATTAATTTAACTATCATTTTTTGAGAGGAATAAAATGGAAATCAAGAAACTTGAGAATTCTTCTGTCGAGCTCACACTTACACTCGGCGCAGCAAAGATTGAGGAAGAGTATTCAAAGACAATCAAGGACTATGCGAAGAAGCTTACAATCAAGGGCTTCAGACCAGGCAAGGCACCAGTGTCTCTCATCGAGAGCAAGTACGGCAGTGCAATCAGAGAGGAAGTCACATTCAAGCTCATGGAGGAGAATCTCACAGATTCATACAAGGACATGGATGCAAAGGATCGTCCGCTCCCATACAGCACACCTGAGCTCCAGAACGAGGAGTCCCTTCTCCCGTTCAAGCCGAACACAGACATCACATACAGCGTGATCTATGACGTTCTCCCGGAGGTCAAGCTTCCTGAGTACAAGGGACTCGAGGTCGAGTATCCTGCAAAGGAGATCTCACAGGCTGACGTCGATGCTGAGATCGAGAGACTTCGCCAGCAGAACGCAATGGTCATCACAAAGAACGGAGCGGTTGCAGAGGGTGACATCGTCACAATCGACTATGCAGAGCTTGATGCCGACGGCAACGAGATCGAGGCCAACAAGCGCGAGGACTTCACCTTCACAGTCGGAAGCTCCTACAACTTCTACAAGCTGGACAAGGACATCATCGGCATGAAGAAGGGTGACACCGCAGTCATCGAGAAGACATATGGCGACGACAGCGGAATGGGAACCGACTACCTTGGAAAGACCATCAAGATCAACGTCACAATCAAGGAAGTCAAGGTCAAGGAGGTCCCGGAACTCGACGACGACTTCGCACAGGACGTCAAGGACGAGTACAAGACAGTCAAGGACCTTGTGGACGCAACAAGAAAGCAGCTTGAGGAAGCAGCCGAGAACGAGAACAAGTCAGCAAAGCTCGATTCAGTCGTCAAGGCAATCCTCGAGAAGACAGAGATCGCAGTCCCGAAGAGCATGGTCGAGGCCCAGCTCGAGTCCGATTGGCAGAACTTCATCCAGCGCTTCGGCATGAAGGAGGAGGACGTCCTCAAGATCATGGGAGCACAGGGTGGATCAAAGGAGAACTTCCTGGATTCAAGAAGAGCCGACACACTTCAGAACATCAAGGCCCAGCTGATCATCGAGCAGGTCAAGGAAGAGCAGAAGTACGAGGTCTCAGAGGATGAGCTTGCCGAGGAGCTCAAGAACTACGGCGAGGACATCACAAAGGACAGCCCGAACTACGAGACCATGAAGATCTACGCTGAGGATGACATCAAGTTCAGAAAGGCACGTGACCTTCTGCTTGAGAGCAACACATTCAAGGCAGCTGCTCCGAAGGCTGAGGAAGAGAAGAAAGAGGACTGACCTGAATGAGAGACGTGGCATCATATCTGGTCCCGACCGTCATTGACAGCAATGGCTACAGTGAAAGGGCCTATGACATATACAGCAGGCTCCTCAAAGAGCGCATCATATTCCTTGACGGTGAGATCGACGACGCAAAGGCTGACCTTGTGGTTGCACAGCTTCTCTTCCTGGAGTCAGAGGATTCCAAGAAGGACATAAGCCTCTACATCAACTCACCCGGCGGCAGCGTCACAGCGGGACTGGCGATCTACGATACCATGCAGTATCTCAGGCCGGATGTCTCCACAATATGCATGGGTCAGGCAGCCTCAATGGCGGCTCTGATCCTTGCGGCAGGAGCTGAGGGAAAGAGGATGATCCTCCCCTCAGCAAGGGTCATGATCCACCAGCCATGGG
>JAFVFA010000189.1 GCA_017475725.1 Spirochaetales bacterium | reverse complement strand
TTTCCACTATCAAGGAAGCCCAATGGGCAATAGTTGAATATGCAGTGGTTTCTGAAGAAATCATTCGGGTCAGGCCACTTCAGGCTGATCAGCCCCCATAGTCTCTTGCCGCTTCCCTCTGACCTCTTGATGCCCATTCCGACCACAGGCCTGCCGGGATGCTCACGATCAGGCCTTCCAACCGGAAGATTGAGCTTCAGGTAGTCCTTGACCGCATTGACCTCACCGAACGGCACACCTGTCTGCATCATCCCGAACGGCCCCGGATTCATTCCGAGAAACAGAATCCCCGCACCTTCACGCACACATCTTCTCAGATATTCCGCATGCATGTCCCATGCATAGTCCAAGGGGTTGTATATGTATCCGTCATAGGAGAAATGAAGGTCGTCGATCTCCCTGCTGAATGCCTTTGTCCGCTCAAGAAGTCTTCCGGTGAAATCCATGTTTCCATTATCCCTTTCTTTCAATTGTCATGCAAGTTGTTTATAATGGCCTCATGAACACAGTTATAGAACATGCAACCATACTGCCAATGACCGGCGAAGACTCCCTGTTCACCGGTGACATCTGCATAAGCGGATCCGAAATCTCCTACATCGGTCCGAAAGCCCCCGCCTCCTGCTATCCCGCAGAGGTCATAGACGGAACGGGCTATGCGGTCCTGCCCTCCTTCATAAACGCACACACCCATGCCTCAATGGTCCTGATGCGCAACTACAAGGACGATGAGAGGAACCTCCAGGACTGGCTCAAGCAGGTCTGGGCCATAGAGGACAAACTCAACGAGAAGGACATCCGCATCTCCTCCGACCTGGCAATGGCTGAGATGATAAGAAGCGGGATAACAGCCTTCGCCGACATGTACTTCATGCAGTGGGAGACCGCCCAGAGCGCGATAGATGCCGGGATAAGGGCGGACATCGGACTCACGCTCTTCGGAGACGAAGCCGAGACCAGACACAGGATTAAGGACATGCTCCCCGGGCTGATGAAGTTCACGGAGAACGACCTTGTGAACGTGAGCATAGCCCCGCATGCGATCTATACGGTCACAGGTGAAAGCTACAGATATGGTGCGGATGCTGCGAAGGACCTTGGACTCAAGCTGCATACCCACATCAGCGAGACTAGACTTGAGGTGGATAACTGCATAGCCGAGAACGGGAAGACCCCGGTCAGCTATCTGGAGTCCCTGGGCTTCTTCAAGGCGAAATCCATTCTGGCCCATGGTGTCCATGTGACGGACGATGAGATGCAGATACTCAGACAGCATGACACCACCATAGTCCATTGCCCAAGCAGCAACAGCAAGCTTGGAAGCGGCGTCGCCAGGGTCAGGGACCTCAGGGAAGCAGGTGTCAAACTGGCGTTCGGAACCGATGGAGCAAGCAGCAACAACAGCCTTAACATGGTAAAGGAAATCAATCTGGGGTGCATGCTTGCAGCCGCAACGACACTTGATACAAGTGCCCTAAAGCCATATGAAGCACTGAAAATGGCAACCATAGGTGGAGCTCAGGCACTTGGATTGGATAATCTGGTCGGAACCCTTGAGCAAGGCAAGAAGGCAGATCTCATCATGGTGGACATGGGCAGCATCTCCAACACACCAACCAACAACGTCTATTCCGCACTGGTCTATTCGTCCACATCGGAGGACATCAGAAATGTGTTCTGCAACGGCGAGATGCTGATGAAGGACAGAAGGCTTCTGACCATCAACGAGCGTTGGACAAAGGAGAGAACCAGAAGGACATGGGCAGATCTCCGTTCAAGAAAATGATTTGTCTTTTTTATGCAGACTATTCCATGGATTTGTGATAGATTTATGGTACACGGAGGAATTGTATATGGCAGAAGATAAGAAAGAAGTCAAGGAAGTCCATGAACTTGTTTTCATCGAAGGAAAGGGATGGGGTGTAAGACGCCAGGGAAGTGACAAGATCATCAAGTACTTCAAGACCAAGATCGAGGGAACAGAGTACATCGTCAAGGTCTCAGGCAATCAGGGCACAAAGGTCGTCATCCGCCTCAAGAACGGAAAGTTCCAGAAGTTCGACAATGCAATGAGAGCTCTCTCATATGCAAAGGGCGCAAAGGAAGACGAGTGATCCCATATTCGGATATCCATGCACGGCAGAGCTTTTGAAGCTCTGCTTTTTTTTGCTATACTCGAACCATGAACCACATTGAGATCCATTGCTGCGCCACAGAGAAATCGATAATGAGCTTCCCTCTCGGAGCTCTCTGCATAAAGACCGCAATCAATCAGGGAGGAGGACTTCCGAAGGCCCAGCTCCATCAGCACTACATTCCGGACAGTCCGGCAAAGGCAGCTGATGAGGCGGCAAGAAGGAAGCCGTGGGCAATAGGGATATCATTCTACATCTGGAACTCAAAATGGTTCGAGGACTTCGCCAAGGCCGTACGGAAGAAGGACCCCTCCATAATCATCTTCGCCGGAGGCCCACAGGTGATAGATTTCACAAAGGGGCTTCCCGAGTGGCTTGACTTCGCAGTTCTCGGAGAGGGTGAGCTTTCCACAACAACAGCCCTCAAGAGCATATATGACGGGAAAAATGCTGACAACCTCCAGATTGAGGGACTCATCACAAGGAAGTACCTCTCCCCTGTGAATTCCAGGCTTCCGGACCTTTCGAAGCTAGCCTCCCCCTTCCTTACAGGAGAGGCCGACTGCATCATCGACCAGTACGACTCCGTTCTCTGGGAGTTCACCAGAGGATGCCCGTTCACCTGCGCCTTCTGCTTCGAGTCAAGGGGAAAGAGGACGGTCAGGGACTATCCGATGGACAGGATAGAGAAGGAGCTCAGATACCTTGTCAAACATGATATCCAGAACGTGTTCGTCCTCGATCCGACGTTCAACTTGAACGGGGAGCGGGCAAAGACCATACTCAGGCTTCTGCTGGACCATGCACCTGATCACATGCACTTCACCTTCGAGATCAGAGCCGAGCTTGTGGACGAGGAGATGGCCGACATGTTCGCGGAGCTGAACTGCTCCCTGCAGATTGGCCTTCAGAGCTGTGACGAAGAGGTGGTCAAGTACATAAACAGGAAGTTCGACAGAACCCTTTTTGAGTCAAAGGTGAGACTTCTGGCCTCAAAGGGTGTGGCGTTTGGCCTGGACATCATAATAGGTCTTCCAAGCGACAATCTGAAGAAGTTCAAGAACACGGTGAACTTTGCAGTCTCCCTCATGCCAAGCAACATAGACTGCTTTGTCCTCTCCCTCCTTCCGGGAACAGAGCTCGCCCTCAAGGCCGAGGAGTATGGGCTTGTCGCCGGAGATGATGTAGAGAGGACGGTCGTCAGCACACCGACGTTCAGCGAACAGGATATCAGAGGCGCCATCGCAATAAGGCACGGCATGGACCTCTTCTACACGAAGGGACAGAGCTGCATGTGGATTCACTGTCTTCTTGAGGCGCTGAACATAACCCCATGCAATCTCTTCACCCTCTTCAACAAATGGATGTACCAGACCGGCAGGTCCGAAGAGGAGGACATCTGGACACTTCAGGACGATTTTGTGGAATCGCTTCTTGAGAAGACGAAGAACCAGAAGCTGATACCTGCGATGAAGAGCTTCATGGAGCTTCATCAGGGCATCTGCTATGTGAAGGACACCTGCGAGCCCGTCAAGCTCGATCTCTCCTATAAACCCGACGACCTTGCAGAGCTGGACAAAATCGGACTTTCGGAATTCGTGAAGATGCATAAGATGCACAGGTGCTCTCCTACACTGGTCATGGAGAATGACGGCATCCGATTGTACTGACTGCAAAGCCACGAAAAAAGATGGATTTTAGTAAATATTTTAGTTTTACTAATTGTACGAATCCTTCAT
>JAFVFA010000188.1 GCA_017475725.1 Spirochaetales bacterium | reverse complement strand
CGCCACCATGTTCTCCATGTCGCGCCTTGATGAACGGATGAAGTCATCGAACTCATTCAGGCGCTCCTTCTTAAGGCGGTTCTCATATGCCTGCAGACGGCGCCTCTCCTTGGCTATGTGGTTCTCCTCGTTCTCCACTCCCCTGAGCCTTCTCTCAAGCTCTGCCTTGTGGGCCTCAGCCTCACGCCTCAGGGTCTCTAGGTTCCGGATGATGGAGGATATCTTCATGGCCTCCTGCCCCATGTACTTCTGGGCAGATATCGTCACAGCCTTCGGAAGACGCATCCTTCTTGCGGTGTCGATTGCATGGCTTTCTCCCGGAAGCCCCTCGATGACCCTGAATGTAGGCTCCAAGGTCTTCTCGTCGAACTCCATGGACGCGTTCTGGACCATGTCCGAGCCATAGGCATACTGCTTCAGCACACCATGGTGGCTTGTGGTCAGTGTGAGCGCCGCCTTCCTTGTGCAGAACTCGAGGATCGATCGTGCAAGCGCGGCTCCCTCCTGGGGGTCCGTGCCGCTTCCGAGCTCGTCCAGGATCACAGCGATGAGGGCGTCATTGTCCTGAGGATGAATCCTATGCTCTTCATGTGGCCGCTGAACGTGGAGAGGTTGTCGGCTATAGACTGCTCGTCACCTATGTCGGTGAACACCCTGTCGAACAGTGCAAGCGAGCTTCCGTCAGATGCCGGGATGAAGCCGCAGATCTGGTTCAGAAGCGAGAACAGCCCCACGGTCTTCATTGTGACGGTCTTTCCACCTGCGTTCGGGCCGGTCAGGACAACGGCCCTGATCCCCGACGGGACCGCCAGGTCTATTGGAACGCACTTCTTCCCAAGCAGCGGATGCCTTGCGTGGATCAGATTGCAGCTGTAGTCGCCCTCCACCGCAGGCTCTCCTATCTGGGTTCTACAGCAGTCGTTCTGCCTTGCCCAGGAGGCGAATGCATACAGGCTGTCCGCCTCTGTGACCTGTGATGAGAGGATCCTGATGTCCTCCTCGCAATCCCTGACCATGTCAGACAGAGACCCTATCAGCCTTGCGATCTCCAGCTGGATCTCCTCTGTGGCCATGATCACGGCGTTGTTCATGTCAACAAGCCTGAACGGCTCCATGAAGACGGTTCCACCACTTGATGACGCGCTCTGGACATAGCCCTCGACCTGCCCTTTAGACTCGGTCCTCACAGGTAGGACGATCCTTCCGTCACGCATGACCGCAGTGTCGCTCTGCATTATGGAGGAGTTGCTTCTCATCATCTCGGAGGCCATGCGGCTTCTCTCCATCCTCTTGGCATCAGCCTTGTCCCTGAGGGCCTTCACCGTTGGGTAGTTGGCCTTGACGGTTCCCGGAGACTCCAGGATGCGGAACACCTCCTGCTCAAGGTAGAGCAGATTCTCCGGGATCTCCGCAATGACATCCTCAACCCCGCTGTCCCTGTCAGGGCAGCCCAGCTGGCTTGAAAGCCCCAGCAGGGCACGCAGAAGCCGTGCGCCTCTGATGTAGAGCCCGATGTTGAACACCTGCTCGCCCTCAAGGGAGGCGGTCGGATGGGAGGCTATGAACTCAAGTGCCTCAGAGATGTCAGGGAAGGTCTCCACCCTAACCCCATGCTCGGAGTTGGCGGCAGCCATTGCATACATCACGGCAGCCACACGCTTCTGCTTCAGAAGGTAGGCTTCCCTGTCGAATATCGGATTTGAGTTTCTGACCGCGTCAGCCCCGTTAGGGCTCAGGGCATGACCTGCAATGCCTTCCAGCACCACATCAAGCCCAAGGTCTACTGCTGTCCTTTTGTACATTTCTTACCCCAGTTCCTTCCCCACACGGGAAGTCTGTCCTCCATGGTTCCGAGCATTCGGAGATAGCTTTCGTACCTG
>JAFVFA010000187.1 GCA_017475725.1 Spirochaetales bacterium | reverse complement strand
TGGCACTGTACGACTATGCCTGTGGGATAGTGGGTGATTCTGACGGCCGAATCGGTCTTGTTGACGTGCTGTCCGCCTGCACCACCTGCCCTGTAGGTGTCGATTCTTATGTCCTCAGGTTTGATCTCGATGTCGATGTTGTCGTCAACGACAGGGGATGTGTAGACCGATGAGAACGATGTGTGCCTTCTTGCGTTGGAGTCGAAAGGTGAGATTCTGACAAGTCTGTGCACGCCAGCCTCTCCCTTCAGGTATCCGAAGGCATATGGTCCCGTGACCTGGATGGTGACGCTCTTGTATCCGCCCTCATCCTCCAGTATGTCAAGGATCTCGGTCTTGAACTTGTGGCGCTCACACCATCTGAGGTACATTCTCATGAGCATGCTGGTCCAGTCACATGCCTCTGTTCCGCCGGCACCTGCATGGATCGTCAGGAAGACGTCGCCCTTGTCGTACTTACCATTGAGAAGTGTCTTCAGCTTGAGCGGTCTGAACTCGTCCTGAAGCTGGAGGATCTTCTCATCGACCTCCTGGGCGTATTCCTCGTTGGAGTCGTCCTCCTCCTCATAGAGCTCGATGAGATCATAGGTCTCGTCTATGTCGGAGATGAGTTTCTCGAAAGGATTGAGGATATCCTTGATTGCGTTTATCTGTGCAAACACAGAATCGGCCTTCTGCTTGTCACCCCAGAAGTCCGGCTCGAGAGTCTGCTGTTCCAGTTCTGCTAATTTACTTCTCTGCCCTTCCGGGTCAAAGTCCCCTCCATATGGCTTGGGATTCGGTTCTCAGTTGCTCAAGGAGCGCTCTGTTCTGCAGTGTCATTGTGTTTCTCCTTACGCTTCTCGGTTCTGAAGCCTATTGTCAGCCGCATTGACTGCATCGGCCCCAATGAGAGCTTTTTCTTTATTTTCAATTGAGTATACTCATAAAAGTCCTTGGCTCCAAGCCAAGTGAGAGCTTTTTGGCTGAAATCGAACCTCTGGACCTCACATTCATCGCCCAGAACAATGGAGACGTTGAACGGACACTCCATGTCTGAGACCATAAGGCTCTGTGCAATGGCGGACCCTCCGTCATCTATCTCCCCTCCGGGGCAGATCACCGAGCATTTTTTCGGAAGGGCCAGGTTTATGGTGTTCACGTATGTGTATCCCTTGATCGGGTCGCCGGACAGGTTCTCGACCTCCAGCTCCACTATCATGGTGGTCTGTCTGAACTTGAAGCGCTTGGTGAGGTTCACCGGGATCTTCCCCAGGCTTATGGCAGGTGCCTTGGCGAAGAAGTCCGAGTTCCTCTTGTCCAGAGGAGTGACCTCATAGGGCTTGGCAGAAAGGCACATCTCCTTCTCCGTTACATCGTTTATGAAGGAGTCCGCGAAAAGGCCCTCTCCGCTGTGGAAAACAAGGTCGTAGAGTGAGGATATCACCACATGTCTGCTTATGACCGCACCCTTTCTGCTCAGATAGGAGATTCCGGACTTGCCCTTTATGCAGAACTCCTTGACCCTGTCGAAATCGGCATCAACCTCATCAGGCAGGATGTTGTTGGGGAGCTTTGACAGAAGGGCCTCAGCCTCGCAGGTGAAATGGCTCACATTCCTCAGGATGGATGGGTTTCTGCTCTCGTTCGGGAAGTACAGGCTGCTGGAGCTAGCCTTCATCAGAACAGCCTCTATGCTCTTCCTGTCGTCAATGAGCTTCTTGCTGTCATGCACCACATCCTTGAGCATGTTCAGGACTCCGTAGTTCCTGGTTAGCATGGGGTTGTCGTATATGAGCTGGTTTATGGATGTGCCCTTTCCGATCTGGAAGTCACGTCCGTATATTCCGTTCGGAAGATAATGTGTTCTGGAGACCTCGTTGTCCTGGAGATAGAGGCTCGGAAGTGTGCTGTTAGGCCCCAGGTTCTCATAGAGCACCCTGTAGACCTCGGAGCTGCCCTCCGTGCCCATCAGCTGGTCCATGTTCAGCATGATGGTGCTTATGGCGTTGGTCGTCTCCCTTGCAAGTCTGGCCACATCAGAAAGGTAGCGGTCCAGTGTGATGTTGCCCCTGTAGAGATCGCAGGTCTCCTTTGAGTAGCGGTCGTCGATCGGGAAGACAAGGCTCTCCTTGCCCATCTCGTCGGTGTAGAACGGTCGCGTCGACTCAACGCTGTTGTTGACCTGGTTATAGGTAGAGATGACTATGTAGCTCAAACCCGAAAGGCCTACAAGCGGGACCGTCGTCGGGTTGAAGACCTGGTTGTAGTACCAGAGTCCCCTGGGTTTCTTCGAGAATTTCTTCCTTATGTAGGTGGTTGTCCTCTCTATCTGCGTCGTCCTCTCATGCGTAGGGACAAGCGAGAGGACGGAGTCGTAGAAGCTGGAGGTCAGGATCTCCATCTGGCCTTTCCGGCAGAGGTCGTTTATCAGCATGTTGACCTCAGGATGGTTGATCTCCAGATACTCGAACTCCGATATGCTCAACCGGAACAGCAGTTTGCAGTTGCTGTTCCGGTAGACCATTGTCAGAAGAGGCTTCAGTTGTCTTGCCAGCAGTGCCTCGTACTCCTCATCCGAGGTCCCATAAGGCAGCTGGCTGTAAGCACCTACGACGTACTGCACCTGTTAGTTCATCTCCTAGCAGAGATGGCCTTGCGAGGACATGCCTCCATGGCCTTGGCTGCGGCCTCTTCGTCACACTCAGATGATGAACATGCCAGGTTGTCGGTGACTGTGAATCCGGAACCCGGGAACTTGATCTGGCAGATCTTGCATCCGATGCACCCGACATCGCAGAGCTTTCTGACATCGGCGCCCTTGTCATGGCTGTTACAGGCGACGACGTACTTGGTCCTGTCCTCTATGAGCCTTATGGCACCTGTAGGACAGACCTTGGTGCACTTTCCGCAGCCGATGCACTTTGAGGCATCAACCGCCAGAGTTCCATCCTCCTTGCGGTAGATGGCCTCCTCCGGACAGACGCTCATGCATGAACCGAGGTGCAGGCACCCGTACTTGCAGCCGTTGTCACCTCTGAAGAGGATCGATGCGGCGTTGCAGTCCTGAAGTCCCTTGTACTCGTAGACCTTGCGCGTCTTCTCACAGCTTCCGTTGCAGAAGATGAAGGCGACCTTCTTCTCCTCCATTTTGACCTCTACGCCCATGATCTGACCCATCTTGTCGGCCAGCTCCTTTCCACCGGGAGCGCAGAGACCCGGCTGGGCCTTTCCGGAGGCCACGGCGGCGGCATAGTCAGCACAGCCGGCGAATCCGCATCCTCCGCAGTTGGCACCGGGCATTATGGCCTCCAGCGCCACAAGCTTCTCGTCCTTCTGGATAGCAAGCTTCTTGTCGGCGATGGCAAGTCCCACACCGAGTATCGCACCGATTCCCGCAATGACCAGGAAGGCTGAAATGATTGCTGTCAACATATGAATCCCCCTCCCTTATGCCAGATGCAGATTTGCAAGCAGGCTGTTGTCAAATGCCATGAAGGCAAGCGCCATAAGACCAGCTGATACGAATGCGATGGGAACACCCTTGAAGCTCCTGCGAACTGGCTTGAGCTCAAGCTTCTCGCGGATGTTGCTCATGAGGATTATCGCCATGGTGAATCCAAGACCCGCGGCGATTCCTGCAGTGAATGACTCGAGGAGGTTGTAGGCCTCATCGATGTTGATGATGGCAATTCCCAGGACGGCGCAGTTCGTGGTGATCAGAGGAAGGAAGATTCCCAGCGCCTTGTAGAGCGATGGGCTCATCTTCCTGAGGACCATCTCAACCAGCTGAACCAGTGCGGCGATGACAAGGATGAAAGCTATTGTCTGGAGATACTCAAGACCGAACGGGACAAGGAGCCCGTAGTAGACGCACCAGCAGACTGCAGATGCTGTTCCCGCGACGAACGAGACCGCAAGACCCATCCCTATTGCGCTCTCGCTGTTCTTGGAGACTCCAATGAACGGGCAGAGGCCCATGAACTTCACAAGGATGAAGTTGTTGATGAATATGTAGGTAAGGAGAATGGCTATTATCCTCATGCCTTCACCTCCTCAGCCTTTGCGGCTTTCCTGGCCTTGCGTGATGTGTTCCAGTTGAAGAAGGCCTTGAGATAGCCCATCAGCAGGAGAGCACCTGCGGCAAGGGTCATGACCCTGATCGGCCAGTTGTAGAAGAACGGAACCTTGATGACCCCGTCCCAGCCACCGATTCTGAACAGTGTGATCGTTCCGGCTCCGAAGGCCTCTCTGATCGCTGCGATCAGCGTCAGGGCCAGAGTGAATCCGATACCCATTCCGATTGCATCCAGAGCTGAGTCCAGGACCCCGTTCTTGTTTGCGAAGGCCTCGGCTCTGCCAAGGATTATGCAGTTGACGACTATCAGCGGGAGATAGACGCCCAGAGCCTCATAGAGACTTGGGATGTATGCATGGAACACCATCTGGAGGATTGTGACGAATGACGCGATGACAACGACGTAGCACGGTATTCTGACGCTGTTTGGGATCACGTTCTTGAGCAGACTGATGAAGATGTTGCTGAAGAGAAGCACGAACAGCACTCCCCCTCCCATTCCTATTGCGTTCACCACCTGGGTTGTGACCGCAAGGGTCGGACACATTCCAAGCATTATGATGAAGGTCGGGTTCTCTTTGAAGATTCCTTTTGTAAGCTCTTTGATGTGTTGTGACATGTGTACCTCCTCAAAGCGACTTTACAAAGTCAGAACCGTAGGCAAGAGCCTTTGATATACCTGTGAAGGTGATGCTTGCACCGCTCACAGCGGCCGAATCGGCGTCGCTGAGCATGGATTTGCTTGTAGGTACAGGAGCAGTAGAGGTTCCTGTTCCGACGAACTTGTCCATGTAGCCTTCGTTCTCGGCCTTCTTTCCAACACCGGGGGTCTCCTCGTCCGCGACGAGCTTGGCTGCCATGACCACACCGTTGAGGTCATAGCTGGCGACAAGGGTTAGCTCTCCGCCGTATCCTGTGGATGTCAGGCCAAGGATGTAGCCCTGGTCCTTCCCACCGGATGAAAGCGGATACATGTATGCGACATAGCTCTGGTTGACGTCCTTCTTCTCCCCTATCTGCATTCCGCAGGAGACCTCTTCAAGGGCACTGATGACCTTCTGGGCCTCGTACTCCTGGATCTTGGGGTCCGTGACCTCATTCAGGCCGGCAAGGACAACGGCTGCGACTGCACATATGGCAGCGAGCACAACGGCGGTCTTGACGATGTACTTAAGCATTCTTCTTGACCTCCTTTGCCTCCTTGACGACCTCGCCGAACTTCTTCGGCACGACGAATCTGTCGATTGTCGGAGTCATGATGTTCATCAACAGGATTGCGACTGATGTGGCCTCCGGAAGGGATCCGAAGCTTCGGAACAGGAAGGTGAAGAACCCGCAGCCCGCTCCGAATATGACCATATCCTTGTGGGTGACCGGTGTGGTGACCATGTCGGTCGCCATGAAGAAGGCACTAAGGATCAGACCGCCTCTGAGCATGCCGGCAAGGACCTCTCCGTGGAAGAACCCAAGTCCGTTCGGGACTCCGCCGAAGACCCATGTCAGGACCGCGAAGCTTCCGAGGAACGAGACCGGGATGTGCCATGTTATTATCTTTCTGACAAGAAGATAGATGCCGCCTATGATCAGAAGGAGCTTGGAGACCTCTCCGATGCATCCGGGGATGTTGCCCAGGAAGGCGTCCACGTTGTATGCGTTGATTCCCGTTGCAGCCTGGATTCTCTGTGCAAGGGCGGTTGTCGGATAGCCGCCGTTGGCCAGGATCTGGAGTCCGGACTGACCAAGTGACTCACCCGCAGACACTGCAGTCTTTATGTATGAGAGAGGAGTTGCGGAACTGACTGCGTCAACAGCCAAGGTGCTGGGCATCTTGAAGCTGCTCATTGCGGATGTGAAGCTGAAGAAGACGAAAAGTCTTCCGGCTATTGCAGGATTGGCCCAGTTGGCACCGAGACCACCGAAGGTCCACTTGGCTACAGCTATGGCGAAGATGGAGGCTATCGCCGGGATGAAGAGCGGGATCGTCGGGCTCATGTTCATGCCCACAAGAAGTCCCGTGACAAGGGCGGAGCCGTCCCACAGTGTCATCTCCCTGTTGATCCTTCCCAGCAGGAACTCGGTGAGAAGCGAGAAGAGGATGCTTATCAGCAGAACGGCAAGTGCCCTTGGTCCGAAGACCACTACGCCCCAGATGGCTGCAGGGGCAAGTGCCGCCGCAACGCTGTACATTATGTTCCTGGTACTTGCACCGCTGTGAAAATGTGGTGATGTCGATACGCGTCTCATTTCTTCCTCCCCATTTTCTTGCCGGTCTTGAAGGCATGCACAAGGTCAAGGTGGGCAGGACAGCTGAAGGCGCAGCAACCGCATTCCTTGCAGTCCATGAGACTGTGCTTCATGGCCTCTTCGTACTTGCCGTTGGTGATGTAGGCGTAGAGCTTGGTCGGCTCAAGACCGATGGGACATGCCGCCACGCAGCGTCCGCAGCTCAGACATGCTGTCTGCACATAGCTCTTCCTGTCCTTGAGGGCCAGTATTCCGCTTGTTCCCTTGGCTATCGGAGTCTCCTCGTCGTAGAAGGCGAAACCCATCATGGGACCGCCGGAGATGAGCTTGTCAGGCTCCTCCTTGAAACCGCCTGCGAACTCCACAAGGTCCTTAACCTTGGTGCCTATGGGAGCTATAACGTTGCAGGGCTTGGAGATGCACTCACCGGAGATGGTGACCACCCTCTCCACAATCGGCTTCCCGAACACTATGGCGTTGAATATTGAATATGTGGTACCTACGTTGATGACGACGGCCCCTACATCAAGCGGGAGCTTCCCTGAAGGGATCTCGCGGTTGATTGTAGCCTTGAGAAGTTGCTTCTCATCGCCCTGCGGGTACTTCATCCTGAGCGGCATGACCTGGATCGGGTAGCCCTTCTCGGCTATAGCCTTCCTCAGAACCTCCACGGCATCCATCTTGTTTGCCTCGATTCCGATGATCGTGTTCTTCGGCTCCAGGATCTGGCGGCAGATCATGATGCCCTCAAGTATCTCGTACGGCTTCTCCAGCATGAGCCTGTGGTCCGCTGTAAGGTAAGGCTCGCACTCAACGCCGTTTATCACAAGGTTCTCAACGCTCTTTCCCGGGGATATGGTCATCTTGACGTGTGCCGGGAAGGTGGCTCCTCCCAGACCGACAATGCCCATCTCCTTGATCTGTGCAAGGAGCTCCTCCTTGGATAGCGATGAATAGTCGCGTCTTTCCGTGAACGCATCGTTCTGAACCTCATCCGGCCTGATCACAACGGCATCGCAAGTGACGCTGTTGGCCATGGTAACCTTCCTGACTGCAGTCACAGTCCCGTCAACAGGGCTGTGGACATGGGCCGAAATGAAGCTTGAAGCCTGCCCGATCAGCTCCCCCAGGGAGACATGGTCACCCACTGCCTTGAGCAAGGTGGCTGGAGCGCCAAGGTGCTGTGACATGGAGACCACAAGTTCCTCTGGAAGTGGAAATCGGGTTATAGGCTGGTTGTTGGAAAGACTTTTCATGTCCGAAGGGTGCACTCCACCCTTCCTGAATGTTGCCAGTTTCACAACAATTCCTCCCAAATGTTTTTTTGCCTTTCTATTTTACAACATTTTTATTATCATGAAAACAATGAAACCGCGCATAATGCTGTCAAATATCAAGAACCCACCTGTGAAGGTCTATGCCCTTGTCGGCAGAAGCGGGACGGGAAAGAGCTTCCGCGCCCAGCTTGTCGCCGACAAGTACCACATCCCGCTCATAGTGGATGACGGGCTTCTGATCAGGAACGACAGGATCGTCGCAGGAAAGAGCGCAAAGCAGGAGCAGAACTTCCTCACGGCCGTTAAGCGTGCCCTTTTCCAGGACCCGGACCACTACAACGAGGTTCTGGAGGCCCTTGGCAACGAGAAGTTCCGCAAGATACTGATAATTGGCACATCTGAGAAGATGGCCACGAAGATAGCCCTCAGGCTCAACCTTCCCGAGCCTAGCCAGATAATCCGCATAGAGGACATTGCCACGAAGGATGAGATAGACACCGCCATGAGGATCAGGTACTCGGAGGGCAAGCACGTCATCCCGGTTTCGCCCCTGCAGATCACAAGGGACTACCCATCGATAGTCTACGATTCCATCCGTGTAGGTCTCCAGAAGCGCCTGCCTATCCTCCCCTTCCTCAGGAAGGCCCAGACCGTGGAGAAGACCCTTGTCTGCCCTGAGTTCAGCAAGCAGGAGGCCACCTCGATAAGCGAGGCGGCCATCACCCAGATGATAAACCACTGCATGACAGAGTACGAGACCACGATGAAGATCGAGAAGGTCACCTATGTCTCTGGCAGTGAAGGATATGACCTTGACATCTTCATAAGGACTCCGGACAACCTCTCTGGCCTTGCCATAGTCGAGCTTGAGGAGTACATCGCCGATTCACTGGAGAAATATGGTGGAATCCTGATCCACAAGGCCAAGCTTCACGTCGAAGCCTGGTGATCCGCACCGGCCGAGCCGGCCTTCTTCCTTCTTCTGCGTCTCTTGCGCTTTGCCGTGGCATCCGTTGCACCATCAGCGGAGGCACCCTTTGCCTGGGTCTTCTGCCCGGCCCTGCCCTTTGCGCTTCTCTGGCCCTGCGAATACTCCGGGTTCCTGTGCTTGATGGCCCCCTTCGGGACACGCATTCCGATTGACTTCATGTAGAGCGCAGCCGCAGATTCAAGGTCGTAGTTCGGAGGTGTGATCGGACTTAGGAGCACCTTGGTCTGCCTGAAGATGTCATCGAAGACGGCGAACGGCTCGACGATCTCCGGATTGACGGAGATGAAGGGCTGTATCAGAGCCAGATACATCTGCGCCCTGGTCACCGTGATCATGCTGCTCTCCCTTGCCTGGTTCACCATCTCATCAAGCTTTCCGAGCGAATCGAACATCTGCGGGAAGTCCGCATAGACCGATATGGCAGGAAGTATGTAGACCAGCATCTTGTAGTCGTTTAGCTTGCGGAAGATGTCGCTGCTGCAGCCGCAGGCAAGGATCTTGTTGACCTCCTCCGTCATGCGTGATGTGCTGACATCAGCAAGGTTCGGGGCATAGTGCCTTATTGCCCTTGAAAGCCTGAACGGTATCCTGAAACCAGTTGTCACTGAATACTTTATGGCCCTGACCATTCTTACGGGATCCTCGTTGAAGGTCCTGTTCAGAGGCATCAGGGAGACGATCTTTCTGGACTTGAAGTCATCCAGGGCATTGTTGAAATCTATCAGGTTGCCGTTTATGGGATCGTAGTAGAGGCTGTTGATGGTGAAGTCACGCCTTGTGCAGTCCTCCTCTATGGTGCCGTACTGGTTGTCATTGGAGAAGTCATGGTCTGCAGTGCTCCTGAAGGTGGAGACCTCAATGATGTCCTTGCCGAATATTATGTGGACCAGCTTGAACCGCTTGCCTATTATCCTTGAATTGTAGAAGAGCTTGTGCACCTGTCTGGGGGATGCCGCGGTGGCCACATCGAAGTCCTTTGGGGTGCGACCGAGCATCAGGTCCCTCACCGCGCCACCTACAAGGTAGCTCTCGTAACCTGCCACGTTGAGCCTCTTCAAAACATTGACCGCGTTGCTGTCGATGCGGCTTCTGTCTATCTTGTTCTCTTCCTTCGAATAGACTCTGGCCACAGCGTCAAGACCGTCGGCTCCCTTCTTATATCTGATCAGCATATCTATAGTAACCGTTGAACAATGTCTGTTTTTTTAATACAACATGCATTAGAGCAGATTTGTTGAAAAAAGACAACACAGCAGAGGTGCATATGATAGAACCGAAAGTCCTTAAGGGATTCAGAGACAGCCTGCCGCAGCAGGAGATAGTTAGACAGAAGCTCATGGCAAAGGTCCAGGGCATTTTCAGATCATTCGGATTCGTTCCGATAGACACCCCTGCGCTGGAGTACACAGAGGTCCTGCTCGGCAAGGGCGGTGGGGAGACGGACAAGCAGATGTTCCGCTTCACCGACAACGGAGGACGCGATGTCGCGCTCAGGTTCGACCTGACAGTACCGCTTGCACGCTATGTGGCAGCGAACT
>JAFVFA010000186.1 GCA_017475725.1 Spirochaetales bacterium | reverse complement strand
TGTTCATGCTCAACCTGCTGTTCGTCCTTGGCTTCCACATGTCAGTCGATGGTGTGTCGCTTGCCACAGGAATCTCGAACGTGGTATCGATGGTGGTCCTGGGAGGGATTCTGGCAAAGGACAAAGGACTTTGCAGACTTGAGTTCAAACGGTTGAGGATCGAGAAGTATGCTTTGAAGGGAATCATATACAACGGCCTTCCAGCAGGGATCCAGGGTGCCCTCTTCTCCCTGTCCAACATGATCATCCAGAGCAGCATAATCAGCATCAACAACACAGTATGCCCTGGCGGTTCGGACATAATAGACGGAAACGCTGCAGGGGCAAGCCTCGAGAGCTTCGCCTATGTGGCCACCAACTCCGTATGCCAGGCTGCGGTGACATTCGTCAGCCAGCACTATGGGGCAAAGAAGTTCCGGAGGGTCGGAAAGGTCATAAGGGACTGCTATCTTGTGTCCTTCCTGATTGCGGAGACGATCTCTCTGCTGATCGTATTCCTCAGAGCCCCGCTCATCGGCATCTACGTCAGCTCACCTGTGGCGGTGCAGACGGCGGAGACCAGAATCCTGTATATGCTTTCGTTCTACTTCACCTTGGCTGCTATGGACACAGGTTCCGGCATAGTCAGAGGTCTGAACAGGTCCATACTCTCAACGACGGTCACACTGATAGGGTCGTGTGTGCTCAGGATAGTCTGGATAGCGACTGTGGTGCAGGTGCACATGTCACTCGGGTTCGTGTACCTCTCCTATCCTCTCTCATGGAGCATAACGGGACTCTGCCACTTCATAGTGACGATGGCGGTGAGAAGAAAGCTCCTGAGGCAGAACCCGGAGTCGGAGTGATCACTTGGTCGAAGGCTCGGAATCGCCGCCCTTCCCCACAATCCTGGTGATGGATGGCATCAGGCGCCTCTTGTGCCTGATTGTGATGATGGAGCTGATCCCGAACGCCAGGGCCATGGCGCCGAAGCCAGCAAGCGCATGTATGATCTCGTTCTGCGCAGGCAGGGCAGCCTTGCAGACCAGATAGCCGATCGGGAACAGGGCAAGCGGCAGGGCGAACACAAGAACCGTGCTCAGTATTGTCCTTCCAGGCGGCATGTAGAGCTCGACGTAGTCACCCTCCTCTATCTCCACCTTACTCGGGTTGAGGGCGACGAACTCGTTGTCATCCTTGTTGTTGCAGAACATGGAGGCATGGCAGCCCTGACAGGCTGATGCAAGACAACCCATCCTGACGCTTCCGTCCTTCAGTATCTCCTTGACCTGTGAAACGCTGTACATATCAGACCTCAAACCTTTGCAGGTGGAATCTCCACCTTGACGTCCATGCGGATCGTCTCTATGGCCAACGCCTTTCCGCTTCCGTCATCCACATCGACCAGAAGCCCCTGCATCTGAGGCTTCTCCCAGCTCTCGTGGGATCTGACCTGGACCTGAGTCCGGAACTTCCTTATCTCATGCTCAGGCTCGAAGCCGCCGACGCTCACCGATGCCCCGCATCTTCCAAGGTCGGTGATGTAGGCCGTTCCGCCCTCAAGTATGGTGGCATCCGCTGTGAGGACCTTGCTGTGCGTCCCCACCACCGCGCTGACCTTGCCTTGTAGCAGACGCCCCATTGTGATCTTCTCGGCAGTCGCTGAGGCATGGAAGCTGTAGAGGACAATCGGGGTCTCCGTCCTGGCCTTTTCCGCAATGCTCTCTGCGGCGATGAACGGGTTGTTCAGATGCGGATTGTTGAAGTTGCACATTCCGAGCGTGTTTATTATGCAGACCTTGCGCTCGCCGACCATCAGATAGCGAACACC
>JAFVFA010000185.1 GCA_017475725.1 Spirochaetales bacterium | reverse complement strand
GGTTGCTGACACCTCCAGTAGGGCAGGTCCTGTTCGTGGGATGCTCGGTCGGAGAGATCTCGATGGAGAAGCTCTCCAAGGCTCTTCTGCCGCAGATGGCCTTCATGGTGCTTGCTCTGGTCCTGGTCACTTTCGTGCCGCAGATCACCATGTGGCTGCCTCATCTGGCAGGTTACGTTTGATTCATAAGGAGAAAGCATATGCGATTCGGAATGTGTACTGACATTGCAACTTCCACCCGTGACAGAGTGGAGTATGAACTTCTTGAGAGAATCAAGGACGCGGGGTTCGACTATGTCGAGTTCCCGCTTATGATGATAGACACCCTCTCGGACGATGAATTCGAGCATCTGCTCTCGGAGCTGAAGAGGCTTGGCCTTGACTGCGACTGCAGCTGCAACTACTTCCCCGGAAGGATCAAGGTCACCGGACCCACAGCCAACAAGGAGGAGATAGACGCCTACCTTGACCATGCAATGGGCAGGGCGAAGCGTATGGGCGTCAAGAAGATAGTCTTCGGGAGCAACAACTCAAGGAACATCCCTGAGGGAGAGACTGTGGAGCAGGGCTATGACGAGCTTTGCAGAACCTTGGAGCAGTCAGTTGTGCCCTTCTGTCAGAAATACGGGATCCATGTTGTCATGGAGCCTTTGAGGAAGCAGTCCTGCAACCTGATGATCACGGTCAGGGACGGATACTACATTGTGAACAGGGTCCACCAGCCCGAGGTCGTTCTTCTGGCCGACCTTATGCACATGATGTACAACGAGGAGGACGCCGAGGATCTCAGGCTGATCTACCCGGTTCTCCACCATGTGCACATCTGCGAGATGGACAGGATGCTGCCGGAGGATGGATTCAGCCCGTTCCTCACCAAGGCCCTGGGTATTCTCAAGGAGCTTGGCTACAACGAGACGATCTCGTTCGAAAGCAAGGGCGGCACAGGCCCTGACAGCCTGAAGAAGGCATTGAAACAGCTCAAGGAAAAATTCGCTTGATAAGAGGAGTTAACATGGCACGTATCAAAACTGCTATCATCGGTTGCGGAAAGAACGCAAATGAACTTCATACACCAATTCTGCTCAGACATCCTGAGTTCGAGGTTGTGGGAACCTATGACATAGTCTTCGACAGGGCCGAGAAGCTTGCAAAGGTCTTCTACCTGAACGGGCACAGGAACTGCAAGGCATACAACACCAGAGAGGAGCTTCTTGCCTCAGATGTGGAGTACTGTGTGGTCCTGACCAACAGCCACATGCACACAGAGGTCGCTGCAGCCTGTCTCAGAGCCGGCAAGAACGTCCTGATCACCAAGCCTTGGGCAAAGAACAGCGAGGATGCCGCATTCATAATCGAGGAGGCCAAGAAGGCCAAGGAAAAGTTCGGTGTCAGCCTCATGCCGTTCCTTCCGCAGAACTGGGGAACCGACCTGTCAACCGTCAGGGAGTACATCAGGAACGGTGAGATAGGAGAGGTCTACGAGATCAGAAGACGTGCAGGCACATTCGGAAAGAGATATGACTGGCAGATCTGGAAGGACCAGGCCGGCGGCTACCTGAACAACTGGGGTCCGCACCTCCTTGGCCAGCTGATGGCTGCAGTCGATGAACCCATCGTGAAGGTCTGCGCTGAGAAGAAGCAGGTCATCATGGATGGTGACTGCGAGGACACATTCATCGCCAACATGAAGACGCAGAGCGGAATCATCCTGAACTGCGAGCACTGCATCATGGTGGACAAGCTGCCGCACTGGATAGTCCAGGGAAGCAAGGGAACCATCTTCATCACAGATGGCACCATAGATGTACACAAGATCAGCTATCCTGGTCCGATAGACCCGACTGCATACAGATCAAAGACCGCTGACGACAACACAACCGGACCTCTTCCGGGAGCCTACAACGGTGACCGCTATGCCATCTACACCCATATCGCGGATGTCATCCGCGGCAAGTGCGAGTATGCGGTTCCTTTGACATTCACACGCAACCTCACAACGGTCTGCGATGCCATACACAAGTCCGCAGACACTGACGAGGTGGTCAGGATATCCCCGGAGGAGTGGAACAGACCACTCTGATCATAGGGGATTTCAGTGACGTTATCACAAGGGCCGCCTTTGCAGACAAGCAAGGGAGGCCCTTTGTGTTTCAGCATGACAGGGAGTTCTTATGATAGTCAGCTGTTTCTCGGATGAGATCGATTCCTCGCTTGATGTTCAGATACGTGTGATAAAGGAACTTGGGCTCAGACATCTTGAGATCCGCACCGTGGATGATGTGAACGTCATGGACCTTGAGGACAGCACTGTGCGGGAGATCTACGAACGTACCCGTGATGAAGGTCTGACCATAACCTGCGTGTCATCCCCCATCGGGAAGGACGATGTCTCATTGCCTGTGGAGACGGCTGTCGAGCAGGTGAGGCTGGCCTGCTCACGTGCAGATGCCTTTGGGTGCAGATTCATCAGGGTGTTCTCCTTCTACCAGGGCGACAGACTCCGTTCCGAGGCTTTCCCCCTGTCAATTGAAAGGCTTGCGGCGATGGCCCAGGAGGCGGCTTCCAATGGCAAAATCCTTGTCCTTGAGGGCGGAGAGGGTACCATCTGCAAACGGAGCGCATATCTGAAGATGGCTCTGGACATGGTGAACAGCCCCAATCTCAAGTGCGCGTTCGACCCTTCGGCATTTCTGGCTGCAGGTGACGACCCCCTTCTGGAGAGTCTTCCGCGGCTTGAGGACCAGATAGAGTACATGCATATAAAGGACTCCAGATTCGACGATGTCACAAGGTGCGTCGCAGGCGAGGGTGACTGCGAGATCCCGAGTCTCCTGAATCACCTCAGATACCGCAGGGACCTTGTGATATCCCTTGAGCCGCACCTTGCCTATGCCGGGATCCGCAGAGGTTTCTCCGGCATAGAGCCGTTCAGGGAAGCCCACAGGGCGCTCAAGGCCATTTTGGATGACTTGCAGATAGACTACAGATAGGGAGACATCGAACGTGGCGGATGGGTTTCAAAAAAATGTTGACAGCTGAAAAAGTCTGTTTTAGCCTGTTTGTGTGGGTAGTTGTAAGACAACTTACAATCTGAAGGAACTTCAAGGGAAGGTTGATGGAAATAAATCAGATCAAATGTCCACCATATCTCATAAGCAAGGACTTGAAGTCTGATGTTGTGGCTGATCAGCTGAAGCGATACATCCTTGACAACAACCTCACTGCAGGGACCAAGCTTCCCACGGAGGCGGAGTTGTCGGTGGCCTTGAATGTGAGCAGACCATCGATCCGAGAGGCCATGAGGTCTTTGGAAAGCCTGGGCGTCATCTACACGGTCCAGGGCAAGGGCCGTTTCATCAAGGAGTTCAGTTACAGCGGATTGGTCGACGCAATGGCCTTCAACGTGCAGTTCGGCATGAAGGACTTCGATGACATCCTTCAGGTGAGGAAAGCGCTGGAGTTCTATTTCCTGCCCATAGCCATGAGGACTATGACGGAGCAGGATTTCTCTGAGCTGGATGGGTTCATCGACCAGATGGAAGAGGACATAAGGAAGGGCAAGTCCTTCAAGGAGGTCGCAGAGATACATGTCCAGTTCCACAGATACCTCTACAGAAAGATAAACAACAAGCTTCTGGATTGCCTGCTGACTATGTTCACCCATTTCCAGAAGATGATGGACAAGACGATAACGGACTACGATGTCTTCATAGATGAGCACCGGAGAATGGTGAAGTCCTTGAGAGACTGTGACATAGATCGCATACGCGTGGAGATAGGTGATCACTTCCACGACTACGCCTAGATTGTGAGGACGATATGAGAAAGGAACAGCAGCAATACTACAATACGGTTGTCGGTGTTTTCGACAGGATCGCGAATGAGAACCCCCAGATGGAGGATGCGGCCAGGGCCATTGCGCAGAGCATATCCAGAGGTCAGCTGATCCACGTCATAGGTACAGGCGGACATTCGAACATGGCTGCAGAGGAGGTGCTCTGGAGGGCAGGTGGCCTTGCTCCCATGAATGCGATCCTGGATGCCGGGACGAACCTGATCCATGGGGCCAAGAGGTCCAACATAATAGAGAGGCTCGAAGGGTACACGCCGAAGGTCTTCGATGCCTACCATGTTGGAGAGACTCCGGGTGAGGTCATAATCATAGCCAATGCCTACGGAATCAATTCGATGACCATCGATGCTGTTCTGGAGGCAAGGAAACGCGGGATGACAACCATTGCCATCACATCGACGGGATTCGCGGACAACGTTCCTAAGGGAGTCCCCGCAAGGCATCCATCGGGTATGAATCTGTATCAGGAGGCTGATTTCTTCATTAACACTTTCATGCCGTATGGCGATGCTGTTGTCGATATAGACGGGATTGAGCAGAAGACGGCGCCGACATCGACTCTGTGCAACACGTTTGCGATCAACATGCTGCTTCTGACTGCCGTAGCCATACTGAAGGAGATGGGGATCGACCCGCCTCTTTGGACCAGTGCCAACCTCCCGGACGGAGACAGAAAGAACAAGGCCCTTGAGGAGATGTATTCATCCAGGGTCAGGCATCTATGAGGAGTGTCCACGATATGAAGGAATTCAAAGTTGACAAGCTTTCGGTTGTCATAGCGGAAAGCAATTCGGAAATGGGCAGGATCGCTGCGAAGGCGATAGCTGCAGACTTGATCAGACTCGGGAAGGAGAAGAGCGAGATCCGTGTGATGTTCGCCGCGGCGCCATCCCAGAATTCGATGTTTGAGGCTCTCGGGAATGAGGCCGGGATCCCATGGGAGAAGATCGTCGCCTTCCACATGGATGAATATGTGGGGATCTCGATCGACAGACCACAGTCCTTCAGACTCTTCCTGAAGAAGGCTGTGTTCGACCGCAAACCTTTCAAGGCTGTAAACCTCATAGAGGGGGATTCCAGGGACAGAGAGGCCCCTGTATGTGACTATGAGAGAAGGCTTCTGGAGAGACCCATGGACATGATTGTCCTGGGAATAGGGGAGAACGGGCACATCGCCTTCAACGATCCGGATGTTGCGGATTTCAATGACAATCATATGGTCAAGATTGTGGAGCTTGATGATGTCTGCAGACAGCAGCAGGTCAATGACGGTTGCTTCTCCGCATTCGATGATGTCCCCAAGAGGGCGGTGACGGTCACAATCCCTGCCTTCCGTCAGGCTGGAGTCCTGCATTGTGTGGTCCCCAACAGCAGAAAGGCCAACGCCGTCAAGGAGGCTTTGTGCGGACCTGTCACGGAAAGGTGTCCCGCTTCCATTCTGAGGACGCATGAGAATGCTCACCTTTACCTGGATGCGGAGAGTGCAAGTCTTCTTTAACTAAATAAAAGTGGTAAAAACCGGAGAGTGGGGTTTATCATTTAAAGGTGCAGAAAATCGTGATGATCATCTCATCGCGATCAGAAATACATCAGGAGGTTTGATGATGAAAAGATTTCTTTTGGTTTTGCTTATGCTGGCAATGATCATTCCAGTATTCGCGCAGGGATCAACAGAACCGAAGGCAACGGTTGCTAAGGATTCAGTCAATCTGGTCATTTCAGGTAACCCGTACCGCTTCTACGCACTCTCTTCAAAGGGTTGTGGAGGTGATGACAATCTCGTTC
>JAFVFA010000184.1 GCA_017475725.1 Spirochaetales bacterium | reverse complement strand
CTTCATATCTCTCTCCTTTAGTTTGGGTTTGTTCATTCTCTGAACAATTAGAATTGTACACCCAAAGAACAAACTTGTCAAAGAATATTTTCACCTAAATGAATCAAAAGGGCGACGGCCTGCAGAAGACCGTCGCCCATAAGCGGAAAAGTCAAATCATCCCTTTACAGCACCAGCACTTACGCCCTTTGTTATCTCCTTTCTGAAGACAATGTAGAACACCAGCATGGGTATGAGGCCTATCATCAGAGAGGCGAAGAGCTTGCCGTAGTCAGTTGAGAGGCTACCGGCAAAACTCAGTATACCTACAGGAAGGCTCTTGTTCTTGGAGCTGGAGGTCAGCATGTTTATCAGCATGAACTCGTTCCATGTGCCGGAGATCTGCAGGATGGCTATGGTTGTGCCTACCGGAGCGGCCATGGGGGCCATGATGCTGCGGAAGATCCTGAAGTAGTGTGCACCGTCAAGCCTTGCGGACTCGACAAGGGCGTTCGGTATGCTCTTCATGAACTCCGTGGCAAGGTAGATGCCCATGGGCAAGCCTATTCCAACATAAGGGATCAGGACGCCGAGCTTTGTGTCGTACAGG
Source organism: Spirochaetales bacterium (assembly GCA_017475725.1). GTDB lineage: Bacteria > Spirochaetota > Spirochaetia > Sphaerochaetales > Sphaerochaetaceae > UBA9732. The sequence continues at coordinate 9,677 of JAFVFA010000184.1, read as the reverse complement.
CCGACCTGGTTGATGACAATGAACAGAGGTATCATGATGCTCTGCAAGGTCATGAGGATTCCTATCACATATGAGCCGTAGATGCCCTTCGTGGCAGGATGCCTGATCTTGGAGAACGCGAAGCCGCTCATGAAGCTCAGAACCAGGATGGAGACAGTGGTGAAGAAGGTGTAGATCACACTGTTGATGATGTAGATGCCGAAATGCCCCCTCTGCCAGGCCTGGACATAGTTCTGCCAGAAGAATCTCCTCGGCAGTCCCAGACGGTTCATCTGGTAGTCCTGGGAGGTCTTGAAGGAGTTGATGGCAAGCCAGAGAAGCGGGGCTATGGCCAGTATGGCGAAAATGATCAGCACCGCATATGTCAGCACCATACCTATCTTTCTCTTTGCGGAGTTGTCGTCTTTGATGTAGCTCATTCCCTACCTCCGAACCTCTTCTCGACAGCCTTTGTGATGCCGATCATGATGAAGCTGATCACGCACATGACAATTGACACCGCATTTGCCAGCGGATAGTTGGGAGCGCCCTTGAAGGCGGTGTCGTACATATATATGGAGAGTACGTAGGTCTGCTTGGCAGGTCCTCCGCTTGTCATGACGTAGATCAGGTCGAAGCTCTTCAGGGATCCTGAGATCGCGAGGATCGCACTGGTGACGATGACGCCTGAGAGAGCCGGGAGGATTATGTACCTCAAGGCCTGGAATTCTGTTGCCCCATCTATCTTCGCAGCCTCGATGATCGAGGTGTCGATCTTCTGGAGGTTCGCGAGGAAGATGATCAGGTAGGTTCCGGTGTACATCCAGAGGATGACAAGAAGGACTGCGATCATGGGGTGTTCACTGTTTCCGGCCACATACGATGGATTGAAAAGCCTTATTATGTCCGGAATCACGCCGTTCGGTGCCGTTATGGCCTTCCAAAGACGTCCTATGACGACCGTGGAGATGACGCAAGGCAGATAGATGACGGTCTGGAAGAAGTCCCTTCCCCTGATCATGCCCCTGAAGATCAGGTAGGCCATGAAGAACCCAAGTGGGATCTGCCCGAATACGGAGATGAACACTATCCACATGTTGTTCTTCAGGGCAAGCCAGAAATACTCGTCCGTGAACATCTGCTTATAGTACTGGAAACCAACGATCGAAACCGGCCTCCTCTTCGGTCCGAACAGGGCTCCACCCTTGTAGTTGGTCAGGCTCAGGAACACGGCGAACACCGTCGGGAACGCCATGACGAAAAGATAGACAAGGAACGCAGGCAGTACAAACGACCAATAGGCCCTGCGCTCCTCTCCATGGATTGTGATCCTCCCCGGAGAATGCATTTTAACATTGCTGCCCATATATATCTTCAACCCCCTCTTAATGTTGAACCATTCACATCCTCTGATTGTGAAGCGTCTCTATTGTCTTGTCCCAGGTCAGTCTCCAGCTCTGGTCCGACGAGTCAAGGTCAGGGACGCTGAACAGATTGTGGAGACACATCATGGCGGCCCCACTTGCGCTGACGCACTCATCGTGCGAGTCGAATACGATGTCGCATCTGTACTCCCTGAGAAGCCCGAGGAAGGAGGAGACCCTCTGCTCAAGGACCTCCATCACCCACTCCCTGTCCTCGAACGGCTTGCCGTGCAGGATTATCTTCTCCACATCCACAACGGAGATGATGGGGATCAGGGACCTGAAAGTGTCCTCTATCCAGGCCGCCAGACAATCGCTGTCATCCTCCGTCCTCTTCAGGACCTCGATGTCAAGACCGCTCTGGTTCTTCAGCCCCTCCTTCCATGTTATGGACTTGAACTCACCTGCAGCATTGTGGCTGCCCCTGTACACCTTGCCGGAGAAGATCAGTCCTATGCCGGCTCCTATGCCGATTATCTCCGGATCCGATTTGGCTTCCTCGTGGAAGTCGGAGATGATCGAGACGGCATTGCCCCAGGCGTGGTTCTTCAGTATGTCCAGCCAGGCCGCTGTATTTGCATCGTTCTCTATGAATACGGGATAGCCATAGGTCTTGTTCACGAACTCCCTGACATCAAGGTCTCTGACCCCGAACGGGAACGAGTTGATTATCTTTCCATATGAATTGTCAACAATGCCCGGAATTGAGAAACTCATTGCAATAATCGGATTATTTATTGCCTTATGGGCATTCATTGAGATCTCAACTGCCTTTGTGATTATCTCAGTCAGCGGAAGGACCCCGAAGCTTGCCTTGTCCCTCCACAGCTCGGTTCCGTCAGCGGCCAGTATCACCATCCTGCAATGCGAGGGCTGGATGTCGAAGCCGAGAACACATCCGAAGTCAGGGTTTATTGTGAGCTCCACAGCCTTGCGCCCGCCCTGCTGGGTTGAGTTGAGCCGGTTCCCCTCCCTCACAACTCCTGACTGGATCAGATAGGATGTGATGTTGGTGACAGTTGACCTGTACAGCCCGAGCTCCCTTGCTATGTCGGCGCGCGATATGCTCTTTCTCTGCCATATGAGCTTGGCTATGAGCGATGTGTTCGCGTTCTTCTGGAAAAGGTTGTTATCTACAGGCAAATCTACTCTCCTTTCTCCCCGCCATCCTGGTTCCATACCAATTTGTTCAAGGTCCGAACAAAATATTTTCGAAGTTTGTTTACACAGTGTACAAACATAGGTTATCATTAGTTCTGAAAAAACGTCAACAGAAACATTGCAAAAAATGGAGGGACGCAGAACATGTTCGAGAAACCTGAATTGCCGGAGGATTTCATCTTCGGAACAGCTACAGCAAGCTATCAGGTTGAAGGCGCAGGAGATGAGGACGGCAGAACACCGTGCATCTGGGACGACTTCGCGAAGGTCCCGGGCGCCGTCTACAGATTCCAGGACGGCAGCGTGGCCGCAGACCAGTATCATAGATATAAGGAAGACATAGACCTGATGTCCGGACTTGGATTCCAGTACTACAGGTTCTCCGTCTCCTGGTCCAGAGTCCTTCCCAACGGCGGGGAGACCGTCAACCCAAAAGGGATCGCCTACTACCGCAACCTGTGCAGGGAACTCCATTCGAAGGGGATGAAGGCCTGCTGCACAATATACCACTGGGACCTTCCAAGTGAGATACAGGCGGAAGGCGGCTGGGCCAACAGGCAGACCGCCTACAAGCTGGCAGGCCTTGCCAAGGTTCTCTTCAGAGAACTCGGAGACCTTGTCGACATGTGGATCACCATAAACGAGGCCATGTGCATAACATTCCTCGGGTATATGAACGGCTACCATGCACCGGGGATCAAGGACCAAAGCCAGTACATAAGAAGCGTGCACCATGTGAACCTCGCCCATGGCCTGATTGTCCGTGAATACAGGAAGACAGGCCTGAAGGCTCCCATCGGGATCACACACAACCTTGAGACCCCAAGGTCTGCAACCAGAGACCCGAAGGACAGACTTGCAGTAAGTCACCACATTGATATAAAGAGCGGTCTCTACATGGAGCCCATGTTCAGGAAGACCTACCCTGAATACACCACAAAGGAGCTTGGCTGGGTCTTCCCTATAGAGGACGGGGACATGGACATCATAGCCTCCCCTGTCGACTTTCTGGGAATCAACTACTACAGCGAGCATGTGATCCGCTGGTCTGACACGGAGATGTTCAACGAGGAGCCTGCCGAACGCTGGGAGGAGCAGACCACAGGAATCGGTTGGCAGATCACCCCCCACGGTCTGGTGAGGTTGCTGAAATGGACTGCCGAATACACTGGGGGCAAGCTTCCCCTGATCATAACGGAGAACGGTGCGGCCTGCGACGACAAGCTGGTCACAGACCCGGAATCCGGAGTGCAGAGAGTCCATGACAATCAGAGGATCCGCTATCTGTCAGAGCATCTTCAGATGTGTGCAGAGGCCATCAGGCAGGGAGTACCTCTGAAGGGCTATTTCTGCTGGAGCTTCATAGACAACTACGAATGGACAAAGGGATACAGCAAGAGATTCGGTCTTGTCTACTGCGACTATGAGACGCAGAGGAGAATACCGAAGGACAGCGCATACTTCATGCGTGATGTGATTGCAGGATACGGGGACTGAAGGAAGGAGACATTGCATGAGATACGGGCACTTCGATGACAAGGAGCGGGAATATGTGATAGAGACCCCCAGGACTCCGCTTCCATGGATCAACTATCTTGGGAGCGATGACTTCTTCGCCCTGGTCTCCAACACTGCGGGAGGCTATGCCTTCTACAAGGATGCAAGGCTTAGACGGCTGACCCGTTACAGATACAACAACAATCCACTGGACCAGGAAGGCTTCAGGCTCTACATCAGGGACGAGTCCGACGGAAATCCGGTGATCTGGAATCCCGGCTGGCAACCGGTCAGGACGGAGCTCGACTCCTACAGCTGCCGCCATGGCATGGGCTACAGCGTCTTCGAAGGGAAGAAGAACGGCATCAGGGCCACACAGACATTGTTCGTCCCGTGCAATGAGAATGCCCTGATCTACAAGGTCACAATCAGAAACACAACAGACGGAAGCAGGAGCATAAAGCTTTTCAGCTTTGTGGAGTTCTGTCTGTGGGATGCAAGTGACGACTCCACGAACTTCCAGAGGAACTACAGCATTGGAGAGGTGGAGGTCCACGGAAGCGTCATAATCCACAAGACCGAATACAGGGAGAGAAGAAACCACTACAGCATCTTCTGGTGCAACAGCAAGGTGGATGGCTTTGACACTGACATGGACGTCTTCAACGGCCCCTACGGCTGCGCCTCAAACCCCGATGCTGTTCTCGAGGGAAGATGCAGAAACAGCATAGCCCACGGCTGGAGACCCTGCGCAGCCCAGCAGATAGACATGGAGCTCAAAGCCGGAGAGGAGAGGACGATAACATTCGGTCTTGGCTACATAGAGAACGGTGAGGACTCGAAATGGGAGGCCCCTGACTGTGTGAACAGGACCAAAGCCGACGAGATGATCTCCCGATATGACAGCACAGACAAGGTAGACAATGCCTTCAAGGTGCTCAGAGAGAGATGGGACAGTCTTCTTGGAAGGATAAATGTAAGAACAAATGATCCGAATTTGGACAGAATGGTGAACATATGGAACCAATACCAGTGCATGGTCACCTTCAACATGAGCAGAAGCGCCTCCTATTTCGAAAGCGGAATGGGACGTGGCATGGGGTTCAGGGACTCGTGCCAGGACCTTCTCGGCTTTGTGCACATCATACCCGAACGTGCCAGGGAAAGGATCCTTGACATAGCCGCCACACAGTTTCCCGACGGTTCAGCCTACCATCAGTACCAGCCTCTCACAAAGCGCGGAAACCTTGCGGTGGGAAGCGGCTTCAACGATGACCCTCTCTGGCTGATTGCCGGAACCGATGCCTACCTTAGGGAGACCGGGGACTACAGCATCCTTGAGGAGATGGTCCCGTTCGACAACGACGATACCAAGTCACGCACACTGATGGAGCATCTCAGAAGGAGCTTCAACTACACCGTAGAGCATCTGGGGCCGCACAATCTTCCGCTGATAGGAAGGGCCGACTGGAACGACTGTCTGAATCTGAACTGCTTCTCCGCACATCCTGGTGAGAGCTTCCAGACCACAGGTCCCAGCGAAGGCCCCGTGGCAGAGAGCGTCTTCATTGCAGGAATGTTCGTGAAGTACGGAAGGGCCTACGCCAACATCTGCAGGAACCTGAACCTCAGGCAGGAAGCAGACAAATGTGAAGAGCAAGTCAGAAAAATGGAGGCTGAAGTGCTCAGGAGCGGATGGGACGGCAAATGGTTCCTCAGAGCCTACGACGCCTTCTCCAAGCCTGTGGGAAGCCACAAGAACGAAGAGGCCCAGATCTTCATCGAACCTCAGGGAATGTGCGTGATGGCCGGAATCGGAAAGGACACAGGTGAAGCTGAGACAGCCATGAAGAGCGTCCGGGAGAGACTTGAGACCAGGTATGGCGTCATGCTGAACAACCCTCCGTTCAACCATTACCACCTGGAGCTTGGGGAGATAACAAGCTACCCGCCAGGAGTCAAGGAGAACGCTGGGATCTTCTGCCACAACAACCCATGGATAACAATAGCCGAGACTGTTCTGGGCCATGGAGACAGAGCCTGGGAGCTGTACAGGAAGATCTGTCCAGCTTACCTAGAGGACATTTCGGAGATCCACAGGACGGAGCCCTATGTCTACTCGCAGATGATTGCCGGAAAGGACTCCCCCAGATTCGGAGAGGCCAAGAACAGCTGGCTCACCGGAACCTCCGCATGGACATTCGTGTCCATCAGCCAGGCGATACTGGGGATGGTTCCGGACTACAATGGTCTGCGACTGAACCCCTGCCTCCCGAGCCACATGGACGGCTTCAGCGCCACACGGGTCTTCAGAGGCACAAGGCTCAACATAACTGTCAGAAGATCGGACCAAGAGGAGAAGGGCCTTTGGGTGGATGGGACCAGACAGATTGACAATCTCATACCCGTAACAGGAGACAGGGAGAGGGATGTCCTGCTTCTGATCTGAGACCGGCTATTTTCTGTATTTGTCTATAAGGTCATCCACATCCGGAAGGTAGGCATCATAGTCGATCCTTGCAGGCTTTGCATGGGAGACCTTCACTGAATCAAGGCCCTTGATGTCCTTGCCGTCAGTCTTTGGAGTGGCATAGACATTAACCGGTTTTGGACTGCGCTTGCCCAGAATGATCCAGAACGAACCACTTCCACCCTTTGCAGCAGGAGCGGTCGAGTATTCGCTGACGACCTCGCTGGCCTTGAGTGCGGCCTCCACAATCCCAGGGACAATCGGCTCCCCTTCGCTGTGTCTGCCCTTCCCTACGACTATCTCCACCTTCTTCAGACCCTTGAAGACGCATTCCTCCAGAAAATCGTTCACAAGCGCGGCGATGTCATCACGACCGGGGCGCTTGCCGTGGAGGTCGCAGCTTCTCTGCGGAGAGCATTCCCTGAGAAGGCTCAGCGGCATCTGCTCTATCTTCTGCACCACATTGGTGGCACCTGGAGTGTACATGTCATAGACCTTGCTGCTTACAGGTCTGATCTGACTGGGCTTTGTCTGTGCAGGCTTCTGCGCGGCAGGCTTGAGCTTCACATCCTTGAACGGCAGATACTTGTCATCATCCTCGAAGTACTGCTTTGCGGAGAACCTCTCATTCTGGACCTGTGTCTTTCTCTTCTTTCCCATGGTTCCAGTTTCGTGCAATCGTGGCGAATTTTCAATAGAGCCTGGCGTTTCTCAGCGTGCAGTAACTGGCCCCTCCTCTACTTACAAAAGAGCAGACTTTTGCTATACTCTAGGCATCAAACGAAAACGAGAGGTATCACATGGCATCCAACATCAGACCTGAAAGCATGCAGCGCATCACGACACCGGAACTTGCGAATGCATTCATCGAAGAGCAGATCAAGGAGCTCAGGGCCCAGATCGGCGACAAGAAGGTCCTTCTGGCACTCTCCGGAGGCGTTGACTCCTCTGTCGTGGCGGCACTTCTGATCAAGGCCGTCGGCAAGCAGCTCACATGCGTGCATGTCAATCACGGGCTTCTGAGAAAGGGTGAGCCGGAGCAGGTCATAGAGGTCTTCCGCAACCAGATGAACGCCAACCTTGTCTATGTTGATGCCGTTGACCGCTTCCTTGACAAGCTTGCAGGCGTCTCAGATCCGGAGACGAAGAGGAAGATCATCGGAGCAGAGTTCATCAGGGTGTTCGAGGAGGAGGCGAGAAAACTTGACGGAATCGAGTTCCTTGCCCAGGGAACCATCTATCCGGACATCATCGAGAGTGATGGAGTGAAGGCACACCACAATGTCGGAGGTCTTCCGGAGGATCTCAAGTTCGAGCTCGTGGAGCCAGTCAGACTTCTCTTCAAGGACGAGGTCAGAGTCGTAGGAAAGGCACTCGGTCTTCCTGACAACATGGTCTTCCGCCAGCCGTTCCCAGGTCCGGGTCTTGGAGTCAGATGCACCGGTGCAATCACACGCGACAGGCTTGAGGCAGTGCGCGAGTCCGATGCCATCCTCAGAGAGGAGTTCGCCAAGAACGGTCTTGCAGGCAAGGTCTGGCAGTACTTCACAATAGTCCCGGACTACAAGTCAACCGGAGTCATCGACGGAAAGAGAAGCTGGGATTGGCCTGTTGTCATCCGTGCCGTCAACACAAAGGATGCGATGACAGCAACGGTCGAGGACATCCCCTTCTCACTCCTGCAGCACATCACGGACCGCATAATCCACGAGGTCAAGGGTGTCAACAGAGTCCTCTACGACATGACACCGAAGCCGACCGGAACGATCGAGTGGGAATGATTGCAAATCCGGATTAAATCGTTATAGTTATTGTCATGACGTCAGACGAGAAAAAAGGCATCGTACTGGCATTGGCCGGTGCAACCGGATGGGGACTTTCCGGAACATGCGGTCAGTTCCTTTTCAGCCATTCCTCCGTTGCCCCTCTTACAGTCACGATCTACCGCCTGATATTCTCCGGAATCCTTCTCATTCTCATTGGCCTTTTCACCCATCAGAAGGGAATGCTGGACGTTTTCAGGGATTGGAAAACGATTCTCCATCTGGTTTTCTACTCGGTTTTCGGTGTCGGTCTCTGCCAGCTGTCATACCTCAGCGCAATCAGGTATTCGAACTCCGGGACTGCGACAGTCCTCCAGAGCGCAGGCATAGTCCTGGTTTTCATCATAGTCAGCATAATGCAGCGAAAGGCCCCCAAGCCATTTGAGTGCATTTGCCTGGTTCTTGTGATAGGCGGAGTGTTTCTCCTTGCCACGCATGGTGACCCGAGCCACCTGCAGCTGTCCAGGGAAGGACTGTTCTGGGGACTGGCCGCAGCCGTTGCAGTCGCCCTCTACACACTGCTTCCGGGAAAGCTGATGGAAAGATTCGGCACAATCCCGATTCTCGGCTATGCAATGCTGATAGGCGGGTTGCTCCTGTTCATCTTCTCAGGGGATCAGCGCATACTGACAGACACGCGTCCAATTACCATTCTGTCCATGGCCTTCATCGTCACGGTTGGTACGGCCATGGGTTTCGGCTGCTATCTCTAAGGGGTAAGGCTCTGCGGTGCCAGGAAGGCAAGCATGCTTTCAAGCCTGGAACCCGTGGTTGCGACGCTGACCTCATTTCTTTTCCTGCATACCGTGTTCATGCCGATGGATCTGGCAGGCTTCGCTGCAGTCCTACTGGGCTGCATACTCCTGTCTGCGAGGTGACCCGGACCCCGTCAGAGGGAAAACTGGAAACGGTCGAAATAATCGATCAGAGCCTCCGTCATTTCCTTGCTGCCGTCACATCCGTGCCAGGCAACGGCAAAGCCCTTCTCCCTGCTGAACATCACCATCTGACAGTTCATTCCCTTCTTTCCTATAAGACCGTGCTCCGACTTCGGAGTGAACTCGTAACCCCGCTCAAGAACAAGATTTATCCAGTCTTCGGAGATGATCCTTCTGCCTTCCCAGACTCCGTTTTCAAGGTACAGGGCCGGAAGCTTCACCATGTCATATGAACTGATATACAGGCCGGTCGCACCTATAGGATAACCCTGCGGACAGCAGCTCCATGTAACCTCGCGGAAATGAAGCGGCTCAAACAATCCGGTTCTGAGAAACGAATCCACGCCCTCACCCGCTATGCAGCTTATGAGGCGGCTGACTATGT
>JAFVFA010000183.1 GCA_017475725.1 Spirochaetales bacterium | reverse complement strand
ACAATCCTCAAAAGGCGTCAGAAGCTCAGCATCGGTGATATCACAGAAGCCTCTCCTGAGGCCATCGAGTCCTACAACCGCTCGGAGTTCAAGCAGTCCATATTCAGAAAGCTCTACAGACCCAAGACCGAGAACATCCTGTCCAGAACCTTCATAATCCCTGTGACGGAGGGAGCCATCACAGGCTACCTGTTCGAGAAGCTCAAGGACAAGTCCATAGCGGGGCAGAACTCGCTGATAGTGTTCTTCCACGATGGAGGATGGACGCTCGGGAACATGCGAAAGTGCGCCGCCGTATGCAGCAACATCTGCAACACAACAGGAGCCTCTGTGCTTGCCGTTGACTATCGTCTGGCACCCCAGTTCAAGTTCCCCACCCCGCTCGAGGACTGCTACAGCGCCTTCCTCTGGGCCGCCCAGGGGGCAAGGTACTGGAAGGTCGACCCTGACAAGATCTACGTAATGGGCAACTGCGCAGGCGGGAACCTGGCCGCAAGCGTCTGCCGTCTTGCAAGGGACCGCAAGGGGCCCAAGATCGCAGGTCAGATCCTGCTCTCCCCTGTAACCGACGGAACGATGAGGACCGCAAGCCACGAGGAGTTCTCCGACTGCCCCACACTTTCAAGCAAATCCATGAAGTTCTTCATCCAGAGCTACTCAAGGGAACCGAAGGACATCCTGGACCCGCTTTTCTCCCCGCTTCTGGCCAAGGACCACTCAAGGCTTCCGAGTGCGCTGATCCTGTGCGGTGAGTACGACCCTCTCCGTGACGACTCGATCCTCTACGCGGAGGCCCTGGCAAGCGCCGACACACCGGCCAAGTGCCTGACGGTCAACGGGATGTTCCACAGCTTCATAGACTTCCCCAACCTTGAGGGCTGGAAGGACAGCATGCATGCCATCTCCACATTCATCGGAGGCCGTGCGGTTTCAGGTGTCGAGATGCTCACAAAGCAGGAGAGGAAGCGCCTTGAGCGCAGACCTCAGCTTGTGGTCCAGTGATCAGATTCTGGTCTTCCTTTCGGGGATGCTGCCTATCAGAAGCCCTATGGACTCCTTCTTGAGCATGTACTTCTTGTCTCCGCTGGCGGAGAAATAGCAATACCAGCACTTCTCGTCCGACTTGTAGTGGACGTCGCAACCCATAATGTATGAGCTTGCCCAACCGCGCTCCGAAGGCACAAGTATGGGCTCGTTGCTGCAGCGCTCCCACTGGTAGCCGTCATAGCTCTTCAGCAGAAGCATGCAAGTGCTGGTCCTTCTCTTCTCGGAATCCCAGAAGACAGGGCACTGGAAGGCATATAGAACATCGCCGCAGGGCACCACCCTGATGCTGCCGCAGCCCAGGTTGGACCACTGGTCATCCGGAATCGGCTCCAGCAGCGGGCTTGGGGCTGTGGTCATGACGTAGGGACCGGTGAGGGACTTCGACGACACGGATCCGAAGTATCTGGAGACCTTCTGCTTGGTGTCGGGAAGGACAAGGTGTGAGGCCCCGAAGTAGAGCCTGTACTCGTCCCCGGCCCTGATGAGCTGCGGCCTTGAGATCCTTGGGTATCTGAGATAGTCGCCTGCATACGGAATGGACCTTCCGTCAAGCAGCAGACGAGGCTTGCTCCATGTCACAAGGTCCGTGGAGGTCTTCATCTCTATGCAGGAGTAAGAGTCACCTCTGCCCTCGCCTGTGCGGTGGCTGACGAAGGGGATGTTCCTGTCGTGCTTCTCGTAGATCAGATAGTAGTTCTCGTTCTCCGTGAAGATGAAGGGGGAATGGCCCCTGACCTCTATCATCCTCCTGGGCTCCCATGCTATCCCGCTTGTGGATATGAAATGGTGGAGCCCCAGCCAGGAGTGGAAGAACATGTGCCATTTCCCGTCGCAGCTCTGCTCGGGCAGAAGGACCTGAGGGTCACATATCTTGGGTATGTAATCCTTTCCCGTCAGTAGAGGCTCATCGCTGAACGGGAACCATCTGCACTTCTCCAGATCCATCAAGGGGCATCACTCCATCTTGGGGGAGTCGCCGAAATCGTTTCCTCCCTTCTTTCTCTTTGGTGTGATCAGAGGCGCGAAGTTCTTCTCGACATCGACCTTCTTCATGTACCACTTGACCAGACGGCTGTAGACGAACCAGGAGAGCCCGATGGACCCGAGGAAGATCACCACAAGCCAGATCTGGTTCATGGTTGTGCTCTCCGGGTTGCCGAACCTGGCAAGCAGGATGTAGCCGATCAGCATCAGCACAAGCATCAGGACAACGTTTATGATGGTGGCCACAACCACGAAGATCGCGGTGTTCGCCTTCTTTCTCTTCTCGCTACTCATTTCCTCTTCTCCTTACCGGCAAAGATGACCGATATCGCAAACAGTATCACAAAGATGACCACGCAGCTGTCGCTGACGTTGAAGGTCGGCCATCTCTCAAGTCCGAATATGCCGAAGAACTTGACGCTGATGAAATCGACCACCCCCTCGTCGAAGCGCAGCACCCTGTCGATCAGGGTCCCGATCCCACCGCCTGCGATTCCCGCGCAGAACCATCTCTGGGCATTCGTCAGCAGATCCCTCTTTGTCGCCACCATCCAGCAGATTGCACCCATCATGGCAATCGGGAGGATTATGAATACGACTATCCTCACAAAGCCGGACCCGTTGGCCCCAAGGCTGAAGGCCGCTCCTGTGTTCCTGACATGGCAGATTATGACCAGATCCCCGAAGAAGCTGGCGCCGACTGTGCCAAGAGGGATGTTCTTCATGACCAGAACCTTTGTAAGCTGGTCCACAACCACAATGGCCAATGTAAGAACAAACGGGAGAAACCGCCTCAAAGTGGAATTCCTGCTCACTTTCGCCTCATCTCTGCTTTCCATAGGGCAAATATATTACAAACCAAGAGGGATATCAACAAAACAGGTCGAAAGTCCATATTCCTTCCCGACCAGCTCCATCATGGCCTTGACCCCGAAGGTTTCCGTCTCGTAGTGCCCCAGGCAGAGCATGCCTATGCCTGACTCCAGGCAGTCGTTGACCACGGTGTAGCGGCTCTCCCCGGTTATCAGAAGATCGAGGTTTTCATCCATTGCCTGGAATACATCCCCTGCACCCTCTCCGGAGACTATCCCCACTTTCTTGAACTTCCTGTCGCCGCAGTTCACGGCAAAGTTGGTGCCATTGGTCCTGACACCCAGTCTGCGTATGATCTGGTTGGCGTCCAGAGGCTCCAGGAAGATTCCCTTGCATCCCACAGACACACCCCTGAAGAAGGCGAACGGCTGGACATCCTCAAGCCCAAGACGAAGCGCCATCTGGGCGTTGTTCCCATACTCTGCGTGGGCATCAAGGGGCAGGTGGCAGGCGAACAGAGCCAGATTGTTGCCCAGAAGAGCCTTCACTCTGGCATAATGACGGCCTGTTATGGCAATGGGACGTCCCCAAAACAGGCCATGGTGCACAAACAGGACATCAGCGCCCTGCTTTGCCGCCTCTTCTATCGTTGCAAGGCTGGCGTCCACAGCAAAGGCGACCTTCCCTATCTCCGCCTCGGAGTCTCCGACCTGCAGCCCGTTCAGGGACATGTCCGACCCTGCGAAGCTGCCAATGGCCAGCAGCTCGGAAAGTCTTTCCGTGAATTCACTTAACTTCATATCTCATTCCTTGCCAAGAAGTATAGTTTATTGACACGGGTTTTGCCACTACCTAAAATTGCAGCATGAGAAACGAAGAGCTTAGCGTCCAGCAGGCGCATTTCACATATGACAGGTCCCTGATCGCAAGGCTTCGCACACAGTGCGTCAAGACCGGAATCATTGGCCAGCCAAGGGCCATGAGCGCCCTCAGGATGGGGATGAACGTCAACACAAAGGGCTACAACATCTACATAAGCGGAGAGGACGGAACCGGAAGGCACACCGCAGTCCGAGAGGTGGCCCGCACCCTCTCCACGGAGAGACCTGTTCTGGATGCGCTCTACGTCTACAACTTCCAGAGGCCGCAGTCACCGTTTCTGGTCACATTGCCGTCACCATGCGGTTCAAGGCTGAAGGCCGCCATGGACGAGGTCGCGCACTTCGTCGAGGTCGGCAACTGGGCGGAGGCCTCCGCCAAGGCAAGGGAGGTCCATGCGAGGATCGGCGATGGCAAGCTCCTGAACCAGTACTTCATGCAGGTCATGGACGCACTGGGCCGCTTTGTGATGGAGCCTGACAAATACCGTGTGAACCTGGTCTGCGACAACAAGGGCCGCAAGGAATGCCCTCTTGTGGAGGAATACCACCCAACCCATGCGAACCTTTTCGGCCAGATGTCGTCATCGGACAGACCAGAGCATCTGAGACTCTCCTCCGGCTCCATGATCGATGCCGCGGGCGGCTTCTTCGTGGTCAGGGCTGACAAGATACTGGCTCAGGAGGGGCTCTGGGAGAGCCTGAAGCTCTATGCGGAGAGTTCAAGCTTCATAATCAGGAGCAGCAACGACAAGGACCGGAGCTTCATAAGACCCGTCACGGCCCCCATCGCTACAAAGCTGATACTTGTGGGAAGCGACGAGCTCTACGACAAGCTGTGCGATTCCGACGACGAGTTCCTGCGTCTCTTCAAGGTGTCGGCGGAGTTCGACTTCTCCATGCCCGCCACAGAGGAGAACATCAGCGGAACCATGGCCTACATACTGGACATCGCCGAGAAGAACCACCTGAGGACCGTTACGGACGATGCCTTGAGCGAGCTTCTGACCTACAGCTCATGGTACTGCGAGATGCGCGACGAGCTGACCACAAAGCTCTCCTTCCTTGGGGACCTGCTGTTCGAGGCCGACTATGTGGCGTCAAGGAAAGGAGACTCCGAGATAGACGGAGCCTGCATCAGGGAGGCTATGGAGGCCAGGGACTTCGCCAACGGTCTGACCGAGGACAAGATAAACCAGGAGATACAGAGCGGAGAGATGGTCATCTCCCTTGAAGGCACAAAGACCGGCGTCATAAACGGCCTTGCGGTCATGGACAGGGGCCTTGCCTCCTTCGGCACCCCGACAGTCATCTCCGTCTCCGTGGCACCGGGGTCCGAGGGCATAGTCAACATAGAGCACGAGGCCGGCCTTTCCGGAGAGATCCACGACAAGGGTCTTCTGATACTTGAAGGCTATCTCAGGAAGCAGTACGCAAGGACCTTCCCCCTCTCCGTCTATGCAGGGATCTGCTTCGAGCAGTCCTATGCTGAGGTCGATGGGGACAGCGCATCTTCAGCCGAGCTCTTCGCCCTGCTCTCTGCGATCGGTGAGATCCCGGTTCGTCAGGACATCGCGGTGACAGGTTCGGTCAACCAGCTCGGGGACATCCAACCCGTAGGCGGCATCAACGAGAAGATCACGGGGTTCTTCACAATCTGCGAGATAATGGGGCTCACCGGCCGCCAGGGCGTGATAATCCCCAAGCAGAACATCAAGACTCTCATACTGCCCTCAAGGGTCCTTGAGGCCATAGAGAAGCGCAGGTTCCACATCTACCCGATCTCAACCATCGATGAGGGGATGGAGATCCTCACCCTGCGCCAGAGCGGAGTGCGGAACGTCAAGGGGAACTTCCCGCCTGACACCATAAACCACACAATAGAGAACAGGCTCAGAAAGCTCTATGAGCTCTCCAAGCCCGGCGGTTGACAACAGATTCAGTTCAGCCTGAAATCCGGAAAGGAAAAGGGCCAAAGCTTCCGCAATGGCCCTCTTGGATCTATATGGATTGCTGTCAGCTGTTGCTGAAGCGATTGTCCCAGTCGTTCTCCTTCTGGCGGCGCTCGTATTCCTCAGTGGTCTCCGTCCTGGTACTCGCTTTCTCGTAGTCCTCACCCTCTCTGGCGTAGTAGGTCCTTCCCTCCTCTTTGCGCCTGCGGGCCTTGTCCCTGTTCATCCTTGCTGTGTAGTCTTCCTCTTCATATGGATTGACCGGAAGGATGAGACCGACAATGAAATAGATGACCAGAGCAGGACCCACTGCAGTGAAGATCGCAAGTAGGATCACAATCAGCCTGATTGTGTCCACAGGATAGTCCCTCCATTCGGCGATTCCCTTGCAGACACCCATGATTTCACCGTTTCTTGATCTGTAAAGTCTTCTTGTAGCCATAGTGTTTCTCTCTTCTCCCTGTCTATGTCATCGGCCTCAGCCGTTCATTTCCTTCTTCAGTCTCTCGAGCTCGCTCTCGATCTCTTCCTGCTCCTCAAGGTCCTTGAACTTGGCCTCAGTGTCCTT
>JAFVFA010000182.1 GCA_017475725.1 Spirochaetales bacterium | reverse complement strand
CTGAGGATCTCAAACACCCCAACACCCTCGATCTGATAGCCATCAGCGAGACAGGCGCCGAGATAGCCCGTCAGCGCTATGAGAGCATCGGCGGCGGCGATATCATAATTGAAGGCGAAACGGTCAAGAAGGCGGATGATGATGTCTACATGGAGAACTCCTTCGCAGAGATCAGACAGTTCTGCAATTTCCGGTACATAGATCTTGTCGAGTACATAGAGCTGAGCGAAGGCAAGGAGATCTGGGATTTCCTCAGGACCGTATGGGAAGCCATGAAGAACGAGATCCACGAGGGGCTCTCGAAGTCAGGTGATCTTCCAGGACCTCTCCATGTCCACAGGAAGGCCAAGTACCTGTATGAGCAGGTTCCCGAGAACAAGCATGCAGAGCTGGTGGAGTCACAGCTTGTCTGCTCCTATGCCTATGCCTGCAGCGAGCAGAACGCGGACAACGGTACCGTTGTCACTGCCCCCACATGCGGAAGTTGCGGTGTCCTCCCTGCTGTCCTCTACTATCTGTCCTCCAAGAGGGGGCTGTCCGAGGAGCAGGTCCTGAAATGCCTGTCCGTCGCCGGTCTGTTCGGGGAGCTTGCCAAGCAGAACGCCTCCGTCTCCGGAGCTGAATGCGGATGCCAGGCTGAGGTCGGTGTGGCCTGTTCGATGGCCGCCGCAGCTGCAGGCCAGGCCTTCGGCTACACCATAGACCAGATCGAGTACTCCGCAGAGGTCGCCTTGGAGCATCATCTCGGCCTTACATGCGACCCTATCTGCGGCCTTGTCCAGATCCCATGCATTGAAAGGAACGCAGTTGCCGCAATGAGGGCTTTGAACGCTGCGAACATCGCATATTTCCTCACAGGAACCAGAAACATCAGCTATGACATGGTCCTGAAGAGCATGTACTACACCGGTCTCGACATGAACCAGAGATACCGTGAGACCTCTGAAGGAGGACTTGCCAAGGCATACGCCAGACGTGGGTGATTGGTTTTATTTGACGTTTGGAAGAATATTGTCAAATTAGTAGACATTAACTATAATCGAATCATCGAATTTGATTAGAACCTTCTATGTATATCGGTTGTTCTTTTCTGCGATACTAAGTCGAATTATCAACCAAGGGTCTCCCTTGGGTTATGGGAAGGTGGGTAATGTCTTCAAAGAAACCAGCACATACAATGAAACCATGGGCGTTCCTCGATGAGTTCAGAGGGGAGGGCAAGTTCTTCAATGCAGAGTGGCCGACTCTGAACGAGCAGTTCGACATAACAGCTGCAAGGTTCCCGAACAACAAAGTCTTCGAGGCCTTTGCCCCAAAGCATGAGGTCTTCACCTACAAAGAGGCCCAGAAGATCATGAAGGGCGTTGCGAACAAGCTCTATGAGCTTGGTGTGAGGCATGGAGACAAGGTCGGTGTGTCGGGAAAGAACAGCCCTGAATGGGCAATGGCATACCTTGCAATAGCCTATGCAGGTGCAATCATCGTCCCTGTCGACTACTCGCTCTCATCAGAGGTCATCCAGAACCTGCTCTCATTCGCCGATGCCAAGGTCCTTTTCATGGACCACGAGAAGATCGACGACATCAAGATGGACATTACCAAGATCGTCCTTGACGTCGAGGATGCTGAGAACCACATCTTCAAGATGACAAGCCCGGACGAGCATCCGATTGAGCATGCCACAAGCAAGGAGCTCGCGGCCATAATGTTCACAAGCGGAACGACCGGCACCCCAAAGGGCGTCATGCTCTCACATGAGAACCTCATCTCCGATGTCTGGCAGGCCCAGGGCTGGATGAATATCTACGATGATGACGTCTTCTATGCAATCCTCCCGATCCACCACGCATACACTATGCTTGCAGTCTTCCTCGAAGGCATATCCTCCGGTTCGAAGATAGTCTTCGGCAAGAAGCTTGTCGTCAAGCAGATCTTCAAGGATCTCAAGGAAGGCGAGGTCACAATGTTCCTCGGCGTCCCGATGCTGTTCAACAAGCTGATCGCCGGCATCAACAAGGGTCTGAAGGAGAAGGGCGCATTCGTATACGGCCTGATCCACGGCCTGATGGGTCTCAGCGGATTCCTGAAGAAGCACTTCCACATCAACGTCGGAAGGAAGTGGTTCAAGTTTATCCTCAAGCAGGTGTCCTTGGACAAGGTAAGGATCGCCATCTGCGGTGGCGGACCGCTTCCAGCATCCACATTCAAGCAGTTCAACGAGCTTGGTGTCGACTTCGTCCAGGGCTACGGACTGACGGAGACAAGCCCGATCATCAACCTGAATCCGATATTCGATTACATAGAGACCTCTGTCGGAAGAACCCTCCCAGGTGTGGAGGAGAAGATCGTGAACCCCGATTCGGACGGAAACGGCCTGATCTTCATCAAGGGTTCAATGGTCATGCAGGGCTACTACAAGAACCCTGAGGCCACTGCCGAGATTCTGACTGAGGACGGATGGCTCAACACAGGAGACATCGGACATCTGGATTCCAGGAACTACCTGTACCTCACAGGTCGCCAGAAGAACATCATCGTCACTGAGGGCGGCAAGAACGTCTTCCCGGAAGAGGTTGAGGATGCCTTCCAGCTCTATGACGACATTGACCAGATCGTTGTTCGCGGCTATGTCGCTGATGCAAAGAAGAAGGTTGAGGGAATCATGGCCATTGTCCATCCGTCCGATTCCTGCATGGAGCAGTTCAAGGACAACGAAAAGGGCATGCTTGACCACATAGGGGACATCATTACAGAGGTCAACGCGACCTTCCCGAGCTACAAGAAGATAAGGAAGCTCGCGTTGAGCATGGAGAAGTTCCCGCTCTCCTCAAGCGCGAAGATCCAGAGATTCAAGATCGGTGAGATCGATGAATCCCTGACGAAGATGGTCTGACAAACTATTGGATCAGCTATGAAGTCCCCGTTATGGGGACTTTTTTTATCTTTTTTTCAAACTTTTGTTCTCTAAGGCAAATTTCTTGTCCTTTTTTTATGACTATTATGCAGAGAATCTTATTGACAATAGTGTCCAGTCTGACTATTATGCTTATATAAACATATTAGAATATGCTTAAATGTTAATCTTTTCGGAGGCTTTACCATGAAGAAGACATACAAGATCGATGTCGATTGTGCAAACTGCGCCAACCTGATGCAGGAGGCTGCCAGGAAGACCAAGGGCGTTGCTGATGCCAACGTCAATTTCATGGCCCTCAAGATGACCGTTGAGTTCGAAGAGGGGGCAGATGAGAAGAAGGTCATGAAGGATGTCTTCAAGGCCTGCAGGAAGGTCGAGCCGGACTGCGAGATCGATTTCTGACGGAAATCGAACAATAAGGACCTCGATATGAACAGAAAGCAGAGGAAGATGCTCATCCGCATATGCATTGCAGTGGTGTTGCTTATTGCGGCGATCGTCATCGAGAAGACGGGATTGGTAAGGCGGGATGGGACTTTCGGATTCGCCTTCTATCTTGTGTTCTATGTTCTGATCTATCTGGAGATAGGATATGACATTCTGAGAAAGGCATTCAGGGGAGTGATCAACGGCCGGCCGTTCGATGAGTGCTTCCTCATGGCTTTCGCGACGATAGGGGCCTTTGCCCTGGCCCTGTATGAGAAGAGCGGGGACTACACAGAGGCCATCGCAGTCATGCTCTTCTACCAGATAGGGGAGCTCTTCCAGAGCTATGCTGTGGGAAAGAGCCGAAGGAACATCAGTGAGCTGATGGACATAAGGCCCGACTACGCCAACATCGAGAAGGATGGAGAGCTTCTGCAGGTGGATCCTGAGGAAGTGGAGATAGGGACCGTCATAGTCGTCCAGCCTGGCGAGAAGGTGCCGATCGATGGTGTGGTGGTTGAGGGCAGGTCCACTCTGAACACTGCGGCCCTCACAGGGGAGAGTGTCCCCAGGGATGCCGATGTGGATGATGAGATCATCAGCGGGTGCATCAACATGACCGGGGTGCTCAAGATCAGGACAACCAAGGCCTTTGGTGAGTCCACAGTCTCCAAGATTCTGGAGCTGGTCGAGAACGCAAGTTCGCGGAAGTCCAAATCTGAGGAGTTCATAGCCAAGTTCGCAAGGATCTACACACCAGTGGTTGTATACAGTGCATTGGCACTGGCGATTCTGCCTCCGCTTGCAAGAACCGTCTTCTCCGCAGATGGTGGAGCGATGTGGAGCACCTGGATCTACAGGGCTCTGACATTCCTGGTCATCAGCTGCCCGTGTGCGCTTGTGGTTAGCATCCCTCTGAGCTTCTTCGCCGGAATCGGTGGTGCGAGCCGTGAAGGCATTCTGATCAAGGGCTCGAACTATCTCGAGACTCTTTCCCAGTCCAAGACGATAGTGTTCGACAAGACGGGGACCTTGACTCTTGGAGTGTTTGAGGTGACAGGAGTCCACCATGCAACAATCCCCGAGGAACAGCTCATAGAATATGCAGCCTTGGTTGAGTGCTCATCCTCACACCCTATCAGCAAGAGCCTGCAGAAGGCTTACGGCAAGGATCTGGACAGAAGCAGGGTCTCTGAAATGGAGGAGCTCAGCGGCCTCGGTGTGATGGGAACCGTTGACGGACGCAAGGTGGCTGCCGGAAACATCAAGCTGATGCAGAGGCTTGGAATCGATGCCGGGGACTGCCACAGTGTCGGAACCATAGTTCATGTTGCAATGGATGGGGAATACTGCGGACACATTGTGATATCAGATGTGAACAAGAGCACTTCAAAGCAGGCCATTGAAGGGCTCAAGGCCGCAGGCATAGAGAAGACCGTCATGCTTACCGGAGACGCCGAGAAAGTCGCTTCCAAGGTGGCTGGAGAACTGGGGATAGACGAGTATCACAGCGAGCTCCTTCCTGCGGACAAGGTGCAGAAGGTCGAGCAGCTTCTGAGCCAGAAGAGGAGCGAGAACGACAAACTGGTCTTTGTCGGAGACGGAATCAATGACGCCCCTGTCCTGACCAGGGCTGACATCGGAATCGCGATGGGCGCCCTTGGGTCTGACGCAGCAATTGAGGCGGCGGATGTGGTTCTGATGGATGATGATCCGCTGAAGATCGCAAAGGCGATAAAGATATCGAAAAAATGCATCGGAATAGTATATCAGAACATCATATTCGCCCTTGCCGTCAAGTTCGGGTGCCTGGTTCTGGGTGCATTGGGCGTGACCAACATGTGGGCAGCGATATTCGCTGATGTCGGTGTGATGGTGTTGGCGGTTCTTAATTCCATCAGGGCTCTGAGAGCATGATGGACCATTTGATGGCAATCAAACAGGCGGAGTCTCCCACGAGGCTCCGTTTTGCTTTATAATCTGGACTATGGACAGGATCACACCAGAGCAGAGACACTACACAATGAGCCGCATAAGGGGGAAGGACACCAAGCCTGAGATCCTCGTGAGGCAGTTTCTGTTCTCTGAGGGGTTCAGATTCCGCAAGAACGACAAGAGATACCCCGGTCATCCTGACATTGTCCTTCCCAAATACAGGACCGTAGTGTTCGTCAACGGGTGTTTCTGGCATGGACACGAAGGCTGCAGGTTCTATACGGTTCCAAAGTCGAACACTGATTTCTGGGTCTCGAAGATAAGGCGGAACCAGGAACGGGACAGAGAGGACCGCAAAGAGCTTGAGGAGAAGGGCTGGAATGTCATCACGGTCTGGGAGTGCCAGCTGGAGAAGCAGGTACGAGAGCAGACACTTAAGGAGCTGTCGCTCAGAATAGCGAGCTTCCTGATCCAGGAGGGCGCAGATGTCTGACAGGCTTCTTCTTGTCGATGGCATGAACCTCCATTTCCAGATGTTCTTCGGAATGCCTGCCAGAATACTGAACAGCAAGGGGAAGGCCATTCAGGGTGTGATGGGCTTTGTGGGTGCAATCAGAAAGATAGTGGAGATGACGAAGCCGACACATGTCCTTGTCGTCTTTGATGGTGAGCATCACAACCCCAGAACCGATCTTGATGCAGAGTACAAGTCGAACAGGCCCGACTATTCTGAGCTTCCGGCAGAGGAGAACCCGTTCGACCAGCTTCCTGATGTATATGCAGCTCTGGATGCAATGGGAATCGCTCATTGTGAGACCTTGGTATGCGAGGCCGATGATCTGATCGCCTCATATGTCAAAGAGTATGAGCATACCCATGACATGACAATCTGCTCCTTTGACAGCGACTTCTTCCAATTGATTGGCCCTAACGTCAGAGTTCTGAGATACAGAGGGGAGAGGAGCGTGTTCTGCGACCAGGACTATCTGAGGGCCAAGTACGGCATAGAGGGAACCCAGTATGTGGATTTCAAGAGCCTTACCGGAGACAATGCCGACAACATCCGTGGAATAGACGGGGTGGGGCCCAAGACGGCATCCAGACTGATCAACAGATACGGTGACATAGAAAAGCTGATCGAGGAATGTGGAAGCTTGGAGAACGAAAGGCTGAGAAGGCTTGTTGAATGTGGGACGGAACGCTTTAGGCTCAACAGGAAGCTGATAACCATGGATAGCAACCAGAATCTTCCATACTCGATTGAACTGCTTGGGTTCTCTGGCTCCATTCCAAAGACCAGAGATGTTCTGACCTCTATCGGACTGCTGTGAGGGTTTCTTCAGAATCTGGTTAAATTAATCTAACTATTTTTCCGAAATCCATTGACAATCAAAAGGGGAGAGGGTATATTCAGCGTAGTTAGAGTAATCTAACCAAGGAGAGGTGTATGGCTCCCACCCTGAATGTAAACGAAGAGTGCAGCAAGTGTTTGGACAGGCTTCTTATCGACTACTGCTCACCTACGCTTGCAGGGGTCAAGAGTTCGAACATGTTCAGCGCCTTCGTTGCAGACGGCACATGCATCCACAGACATCTCTCCTACGGTAACGGCAAGCTGAACAGCAAGGGCGTCTACCTCAGATGCCTGAAGTTCAGAAAGGGCAGGGCATTGATCCTGGTCTATCGCAGAAAAGCTCTTGAGAGGTCCATCAAGGACCATGATGTCAGGGCTGTTCTGAACCGGGAGGGCTATGCCGATTGCCGTGACATTGAGGAGTGCCTTGACCGCCTCACAGAGAAGATGCTGACGGAGAACTGCCCGCATGAGATCGGGATCTTCCTTGGCTATCCTCTGGGAGATGTGCTGGGCTTCATAGAGAACGGCGGAGAGAGACCGCTTCTCGCGAAGTACTGGAAGGTCTACTCGGACGATGAGAGCACACGGGCATGGTTCCACAAGATGGACCTTGTCTGTGCCGGATACAAGAGAAGTTACCAAAACGGTAACACCATTGATAGACTCACAGTCTGTCAGAAAGGAGCATAAGCATGAAGGTTGCAGTGGTCTATTGGAGCCAGACTGGAAATACGGAAGCAATGGCAAATAAGGTTGCAGACGGAGCAAAGGCAGCAGGAGCAGAGGTCGATCTTCTGACTGCTGCGGAGTTCTCCTCTGCTGATGGATATGATGCAGTGGCCTTTGGCTGCCCGGCAATGGGTGCCGAAGAGCTTGAGAGTGACGAGTTCGAGCCTATGTACGATGGTGCAAAGGCATCGCTCGCAGGAAAGAAGGTCGGTCTGTTCGGCTCCTTTGGTTGGGGCGATGGCGAATGGATGAGGACCTGGCAGGACAACGCCAGAGCAGATGGTCTGAACCTCGTTTCAGACGGAGTCATCGCAAACGAGGCCCCGGACGAGGATGCATGTGCAGCATGCGAGGCTCTTGGAGCAGCTCTTGCCAAATAATCAATCAGCCTCCTTTTGGGAAAGTATTCCTATGTTTTTTCTGGGCGGCTCCGTTGGGGTCGTCCAGTTTTTTTCTGCAAACTGTTGAAGTTTTGGGAGAAATGGTGACATAATGGTTGCAATGGCTTTCAAGGGAATTTCATAGAAATTTCAATTGTTTCTGAAAAGCCACATACCTAGAGGCAGGGTAGCAGACAATGGCACAGGACACCACTATTTACGACATAGCAGCGAAGGCTGGAGTATCGGCATCAACAGTATCGAGGGTCATCAACAATTACCCTTACGTCAACAAGGAGACCAGGGCAAAGGTCCTGAAGGTCCTTGCCGAGAACAACTATGTCCAGAACGAGGCTGCAAGGAGCCTTGTGACACAGAATTCCAAGATGGCGGGGATCCTGATTGCTGATGTCAGAACCACGCATCATACCGAAGGTGTCTACTACGTGGAGCATGAGTTCTCCAACAACGGGTATTCCTGCCTGATATACAACACCGGCACTGACCCGGAGAACCAGGCGAAGTACATTCAGATCCTCAGCCAGAGGAAGGTCGAGGCTGTGGTGCTCATGGGGTCCGTTTTCCAGAACTCCACTGTGCAGAACGCCATAATGGTCTATCTTCCGAACACTCCTGTGGCGATCTGCAACGGCTATATGGATGGGCCCAACATCTACGGGGTGACCGCTGATGAGTATGGTGGTGTCATGAAGGCGGTAAAGCTTCTTGCCGGCAAGGGAAGGAAGAAATTGGCGTTCATCTCAAACCACATAACGCCCAGCAACCAGAGCAAGATCGACGGATTCAAGGATGGTCTGAGGCTGTATTGCAATGCAGCGGAGCCGATTGTCATGGAAGTCGATTCAGGCGACATCCTTGAATTCGAGAAGGCTACACTTCAGCTTCTCAAGAACCATCCGGATACAGACGCGATCATCTTCTCTGAGGACTACATTGCCTTGGCCGGATTGCATTCCCTTTGCAACATCGGGATAAAGGTCCCTGAACAGGTGGCCGTTGTCGGACTCAACAACTCAAAATACGCGGAGATCAGCAATCCGTCACTGACAAGCATTGACAACATGCTCTACGACACCAGTCTGATTGCTGTCAGAAACGTCCTTGAGGTCCTTCGCGGCGGACACGTGAACCGCAGAATGAGCATAGGATCGGACATTGTGGAGAGAAGCTCGACGTGAAAATGTGACAAGTGCATCCGGAATCTTTTTAGCCTTCCGAAAACACTTGCTTTAAGTTGAGAGACATGCAATACTGTTTCAGTAGGATTGAATTCGATTGCAATAAATATTGAAACAAGTTGCAAATACCTGTATTTACAACTTGAAAACTGATAGTCTGTTTGCGTACAAAGACAGTACGAAGAGGACAATGCAAGCATAAGGAGCAGAAAAATGCAGACAGTATATGAGCTTAACGGTCTTAGAATCATTGATCTGACCAAGTACATCGATCCCGCCACAGAGACCAGGAGATGCAATCTCTTCAGGTTCAACACAGGTGGGGCCATCCCAGATTTCCACACCAACGTGGACATCATGACACACCTCGGAACCCACTGCGAGTGTCCGTATCACCATTTTGAGGACGGAGCAAGCGTGGCTGATCTTCCGCTGACATCATTCATGGGAAGGGCAATCTACTACGAGTTCAAGGACCTTGAGCCTCTGAAGCACATAAGTGCCGCAGATCTGGACAAGGCAATAGGAAAGAAGGTCAAACCGGGTGATGTCGTGATCCTGGATTCCATCTACAAGCTTGCGCCTTTCACACCTGAGACCAACGGACCTAACGACAAGAGGCTTCTGGTCAACGGCGAGACTGCCCAGTGGATGGTGGACCACAAGGTCAAGTGTGTGGGATTCGGAGATGGAGTGTCCATTGAGAACTGCAACGAGGATGTGAAGCCGTTCCATGACATCTGCATGGCAGAGAACATCACATTCCTTGAGGTCATCAAGAACCTGGACCAGCTGAAGACCGACACGTTCTTCGTGAGCTTCGCTCCGATGTACATCAAGGGTCTGGATTCATGTCCTGTGAGACTCTATGCAATCGAGGGACTCAAGGAGTTCAGCTGAGAAATCTAAAACAGGTGCAATCTGCATGCTCAGGTCAGAAATGGCCTGAGCATTTTTTTACACTTTATTGATATAACTCCTGATTCTTTTTGCCTGAAGTCCAACAAAATTTTTCTTGCTTTCTGTGGGAACCCGTGCAATACTGTTTCAGTAAAGACTGAATTCGATTGCAACAATTTCTGCAATTTGTTGCAATGAACTTTCGGAGGAATGCTTTGAGGATAACGGTGCTGGGTGCAGGAGCGATGGGTTCCCTCTTCAGTGGCTATCTGTCGCGGAACAATGACGTGACCGTGGTCGACGTCAGTGAGGTCATGGTCAGCGCAATAAGGTCCGATGGTGTCAGGATCCGGGAGAAGGATGGAAGTATAGGCGAGTACAGGCCCAATGCAGTCACATCCACAGAGGGTATGGGGACACAGGACCTTGTGATAGTGTTCGTCAAATCCATGTTCACAACATCAGCCCTTGAGTCCAACAGGAACCTGATAGGCCCGGACACATACATAATGACGCTCCAGAACGGTGCGGGCCATGAGAGCAAGCTTCTCAGGTTCGCTGACCGCAAGCATGTCATAATCGGCTCCACACAGCACAACAGCTCCGTCATACAGGCCGGGTTCGTGAACCATGGCGGAAGCGGCATGACGAGCATCGGATTGCTGGATGGT
>JAFVFA010000181.1 GCA_017475725.1 Spirochaetales bacterium | reverse complement strand
TTGAGAGTGTGCTCAGGACATACGCCATAAACCGTCAGCTGTTCCCCGACAGGAACTGCGACCTTCCCAAGAGCGAGCTCGAGAAGCTTTGGGAGCTAGGCTCTTCAAAGCGTGGCAGGCATTGAATCCAGATATGAGTTGAGGAACCACTGTGCCAGGGAGCAGTCCTTGATGTTCCTCCTGGCCTCCTCGAATGTGAACCAGTGATATGAATCTATCTCGCTGTTCGGTTTGAGCTCGGACGCGTCCTCTATCTCCACGGTCCAGTTGAGCATCAGAGTGTTGCTTCTCTCGAAATACCTGCTCCTGTTGAATCTGATGGTCCTGGCTGTGAGTCCGGTCTCCTCCTTGATCTCCCTTGCCACTGTGACCTCTGCGTCCTCTCCTCTGTTGACATATCCGGCCACAAGGATGTAGTGGTCACGTCCATACTGCTTTATCAGAAGGATCTTCCTGGCTTTGGGATCCACGACTATCATGCTGCAGGCAGTGTTGAACACTGGGAAGTGGTACTCGTTGCACTTGGGGCAGAACTGGACAGCCCCCTCACCCTCCATCTCACGGACCTCGAAAGGGGTTCCGCACTTTGCACAATATCTCTCGTTTTCGTTGATCATTGCCATACTGATGCCTCCGGAGCCAGATTATACCACTAAGCGCAATAAGATGCACACTCATAAGAAGATATTGCCAAAAACATGACAATGAAAAGCTTACGTTAGGTTTTTATGTGTAATATATTTTCTTTTAAAATAAGAAGTTATCCAACGGCATGCCTTGTATTTTTCGTTTCTTTGATATAGATTAGCTCACGTGAAAAAGAGAAATGAGCCAAAAGCATATCTATATCTCGCCCCTGCCATCCTGATTGCGGCTGTCTTCTGGTGGTTTCCTGCAGCCAAGGGTCTGGTGGAGTCCTTCCTGAAGGTAAACCAGGCGGGGAAGGTGCTGGGCTTTGCCGGATTCTCCAATTACATGATGCTCTTCAGGGACAAGGCGTTCCTCAACAGCCTGTCGGTCACGCTCAGGTTCATCCTTCTGTTCGTTCCCGTCAACACGCTCATCACATTGCTGGCAGCATCGCTGACCAGAAGGCCAAGCAGATTCTCATCCATTCCAGAGTACATCTTCTTCTCACCTGTAGCGATCTCCCTGTCAGCATACAGTCTGCTGATGAAGGAGATCTTCAGAGGTACGGCCTCTGTGGCGAACAGGTTGCTCGGAACCGGAAGCGGATGGATAACGGAGCCTGCTGGGGCCATGGCGACGCTTGTGATCCTTGGGGTGTTCCTGGACTTCGGCCTGGACTACATGATTCTGATGTGTGCATTCAGAAGCATAGACAGGAACGTGATAGAGGCTGCAAGGATGGATGGGGCCGGAGGCTGGAGGCTCTTCTTCCAGATTGAGTTGCCTCTCATAAGGGAGACTGTGTCCGCAACTGTATTCCTTGCCCTCAAGGATGCCATACTGATATCCGCACCCATCATGATTCTGACGGAGGGAGGCCCCTACAGAAGCACAGAGACCCTGATGTTCTACTACTACATAGAGGCTTTCAAGAGCGGAAACAGAGCTGTCCAGAACGCACTCTCGTCCCTGGTCCTGATTGTGGCAACCGTCGCGATGGCCGTCTTCGGGAGCCTAAGAAGGAGGGCAAGATGAGGAATCGTCGTCCGGTGGACAGGGTCAAGTTCGTCACGAGGAAGTTCCTGCTTGCGGTCCTTGCAGCGGCGGTTGCCTTCCCCCTTCTGTACATGCTCTCGTCATCGCTCTTCTCCGCAAGGGACTTCAACCAGATACACATATTGCCGGAGACTCCGGTCTGGGCCAACTACATAAAGGCGTTGAGTCACCGGCACTTCCTGTCATACATAGTGAACTCAGTCGGCACAGCGCTTCTTGCATCCATTCTGAGAACAGCCGTCATAATTCTTGCGGCCTTCGCACTCACACATCTCAGGTTCCGTGGCAGGAATGCGGTTTTTGCGGCTCTGGTGCTCACTCTGTTCATCCCGCAGGAGGCTCTGCTCTACCAGAACTACAGGACTGTCGCGTCCCTGGGTCTTCTGGACACCTGGGCAGGCATAATAGCCACAAGCCTATTCTCCGGAGCGCAGATGCTGCTTGTGATGGGCTCATTCATGTCTCTGGGGCATGAGACATACGATGCGGCAAGGATTGATGGGGCCTCTGACCTGATGTACATCCATTCGGTCCTTGTACCGCTTTCAGGACCTGTTGTCATAACGGTATTCATCCAGACGCTCATCACCGTCTTCAACAGCTACCTTTGGCCGCTGCTTGTCACGAACAGGCCAGGAAGCAGGACCATCCAGGTGGGGATCACGATGCTCGGTTTTGCCGAATCAGGCGAAACAGGTGCTCAGATGGCCACAATAACATTGATTTCAATTCCATTCCTTGTGATTTTGGCAATCGCAAAGAGAAAGATACAGAATGCACTTATCAGGAGGTAGATATAATGGCAAACAAGAGATTCATTGCATTTGCACTTGTAGTTGTGGCAATGGCTTCGGTCTTCGCGGCAGGAACCGCGGAGAAGGCGAACCGGACGGTCACCATATGGCATTCCGCTCAGGGTTCAAACACCGCGGCATTCGAGGAGATCATTGACGACTTCAACAGCACCATAGGGAAAGAGAACGGCATAGTCGTGGAGGCCATCTACCAGGGCAAGGCCAATGACGTCCTCACAAAGGTCAATGCCGCAAGCGGAACCGGCACTCTTCCTGACATTGCGATGATGGATGCAACCGCAGCCACGGACATGAACCACAGCGAACACCTTGTCACGGTCAATGAACTTGGGATCGACACATCGGACATCCTTGAGTGCGGAATTTCGTCATACACTTCAGAGAAAGGCCTTCTGGCCCTCCCCTTCAACGCATCAGCCCTGCTCTACTACTACAACAGGACCCTGTACGATTCGCTTGGTGTCGAACCTCCAAGAACCCTTGACGAGATGGCAGAGGTCGTCTCCAGGACTGGAACCGCTGAGATCTCAGGCTTTGCAGGTGTTCCTGCCACATTCGAGCTGTCCACATTCATAGGGGCCCAGAAAGGCTGCAGCTACATGCTGAACAACCGCAACGGCCATGACGGTGCTGCAACGGAGGTGCTCTTCGGCAAGGAAGGGACGTTCAAGGCGTTTCTTGAGAAATGGAAGGCAATCTATGACACAGGCAGATACAATGCCATCTCTTCCGGAGTGACTGCCGAGTTCACAGCAGGAAGGACCGCAGCCATGCTTGCATCGTCAAGCAACCTGGCATCAGTCATAGCCAATGTGGCAGGCGGTTTCGAGGTGGGAGTCGCAAAGGTCCCGATGGTTGACGAACAGGCCACAGGAGGCACCGTGATATCCGGAGGGGCCCTCTTCGCATTCAGGAACGACGATGAGGTCAGGATGGTCCTTGAGTATCTGGTCTCCGCGGATGTACAGGCCAAGTGGTCAGAGCAGACAGGCTATGTCCCGGTCAACACAAAGGCATACAGCACGGATGCCTACAGGTCCTTCCTTGAGAGGAACCCGCTCTACAGGGTTGCGATGGATTCGCTTCTTGATTCGGATGCCGGTCTTGCGAATGTCTGGGTACCGTCGGCATACTCCATCTACTACTCGTTCCAGTCCACCATAGTCGATGTTCTCAACGGCAAGGACATAGACACTGCAGTAGACGAAATGGTTGCCATAGTCGATGGCGCAATTGCTGCATATGCATCACAAAACTGACACAATAAAAGATCAGGGGTCCATTATTCATGGGCCCCTGTCTTTTTTACACACTTAAAGGAGAAATGCTGTCAATTCACTTTCGGAAGCTTCGCGATTGATGCCGCGATGTCCTCATCGGTCGGTATGCTGTCCGTCATCTTACCGTCATTGTAGCTCTGGTAGGCGGAGAGGTCGAAGTACCCGGTTCCTGTCAGACCGAACAGGATGTCCTTCTCCTCACCGGTCTCCTTGCACTTCAGAGCCTCATCGATTGCGACCCTTATCGCATGGCTGCTCTCCGGAGCCGGAAGGATCCCCTCCGTCCTTGCGAACATCTCAGCCGCCTCGAAGACGCTGGTCTGCTCGACCGATGTGGCCTCCATGTATCCGTCGGCATAGAGCTGGGAGAGAATGGAGGACATTCCGTGGAACCTGAGTCCTCCTGCATGGTTCGGTGACGGCATGAACTGGCTTCCAAGGGTGTACATCTTAGCAAGAGGACACACATAGCCGGTATCGCAGAAGTCATAGGCGTAAGTGCCTCTTGTGAATGACGGACAGGATGCAGGTTCAACTGCGATGATCCTGTAGTCAGCCTCGCCTCTGAGCTTCTGCCCCATGAATGGAGCTATAAGGCCACCAAGGTTGGAGCCACCGCCGGCGCATCCGATGATGATGTCAGGTTTCACCCCGTACTTGTCAAGGGCGGCCTTGGCCTCAAGTCCTATCACCGACTGATGCAGGAGGACCTGGTTCAGAACGGAACCGAGCACATAGCGGTAACCCTCATGGGTGACCGCATATTCCACGGCTTCACTTATTGCGCATCCAAGAGAACCGTTGGTTCCCGGGAAAGCCTCAAGGATTCTCCTTCCGACCTCAGTCGTATTGGAGGGTGATGGTGTGACCTCGGCACCATAGGTTCTCATGACCTCACGCCTGCCCGGCTTCTGCTCGTAGCTGATCTTGACCATGTAGACCTTGCAGTCAAGCCCAAGATATGCGCAGCTCATGGAGAGAGCTGTTCCCCACTGGCCTGCACCGGTCTCCGTGGTCACTCCCTTGAGACCCTGGTTCTTTGCATAGTAGGCCTGTGCAATGGCGGAATTCAGCTTATGGCTGCCT
>JAFVFA010000180.1 GCA_017475725.1 Spirochaetales bacterium | reverse complement strand
TATCCTTCGGATCCAAGGCTTAGCTCATCGAACAGCCCTGAGTTTCCCAGAACCCGCATGAGATGGTCAACGGTATCCCTGGACTCCTCAATGCTGCCGGATCCCACATAGAACGTAACCGATTTGTCCTGGTTGGCGGTGAACCTACCCTCCGCCTGCAACATGGTCTCATCCACATGGAAGGAAGGTATTATGTCCATGAAGTTCGTCTCGAAGCTTGGGGGACTGATGAGGCACACAAGTATGCACAATCCAACGGCAAAGACATGGAAGAGGATGAAGGGAAGCTTACTTCGAGTAGACTGCAAGTTCATCTTCAGTCAACCCCCTATATGTCAAATCCGATATCTCATAAAGGACAGAATCTCCATTTTTCTCAACTATCAGTAAACTTTCAAGACATGATTTCCCGCTCATAACAATGTAATCCATGAAAGATCCCACGGTCTTGTCCTGAGGGATGAGCTTGAGGGTCCACGCGCCGTCAGACACAAGGCAATAGGCCTTGAAAAGCCTCTGCAGGGTCGAGAAGTCTCCGGAGAACATGGCGTCCATGCATTGGGCTATTGAGACGTAGATCTGGTTGTTCGCTATCTCCAGATGAACAAAGTCCCCTCCCCTGACAGACTGGGAAAGGCTGTTCCTTCCGACAACCAGAACCGATGCATACGGCTTGTCCGTGTACCAGACCATACCTGTGCCAGGAAGGATCTGGAGAGTACCTGTAGAGGTGAACTTCCTTGTGGTTGTTGCAAGACTCTTTGTCTGCTTGAATGAGCCGACTGCACTCTGATCGGAGAAAGCGTCCTCTATCAGCATTGCCTCAGCGGAACTCCAGTCCATCTCCGCAGTGACCATGTCCGCATCCACGGCAAAGAGGCTGAAAGCCAAGACCAGCGACAAAAGCGATACCATAGCTCTTCTCATTTTGCGGCCTCCTTCTGGGCTTTGAGCTCCGAGCGGGCCTTCCTCCGATCAAAGCCGAACCTCCTGTCAAGATTGCGGTTGAAGAAGAAGTTGACTCCGAACTGCAGGATGAACATCAGCCCCTGCAGCAGGTATGAGACCAGTCCATTGTAGATTGCCCAGGTCCTTGAGCTCCCCCACACAGCCAGATACAGGTTTATGACCAGTTGGAGAACGAAGAAACCCACCCATATCCAATTCCATGTGATGCAGTATCTCTCTATTGCCCCATATCCCGGGTGTACAGGGATGCTGACATCCCAAAGCTTCGCGAACTTGAGGATTATCGGGTCCTTGTGGATCAGAGAGGAAAGGAACATCCATCCGAACACAGCTGTGATCCAGCAAGGGTAGAATTTTATGACGATGTCACTCTTCGTGATTATGAAGACCAGGGCGCAGATGCACATTATCAGCGGAGTGACCTTGTTGCCGCCGTTGAAGTTCAGAATCAGTGCAAGCACACCTATGATCATCATGCCGAGGCTGACGACCCTCATGTCCTTCTCGAAGACCACAAGGGTCAGAAAGATGAAAACAGGATAGACCAGGAGGCATACGGATAGTATCACTTTCCAGAACTTGCTCATTACCCGTGAAGTCTATCACAAGTATAATAGGTTATTACAGTAAGAATATGAGCATTTGTTATAAAAAATTAGGGCGCCACAGTTGCCCGCAGCGCCCTTGATCCTGGATTTTCCCAGACTTACTTCTCTAGAACGGCCTTTATTCTCCTTACTCCTGCATAGGAGCTCTCCTCCTTCAGGATGTG
>JAFVFA010000179.1 GCA_017475725.1 Spirochaetales bacterium | reverse complement strand
ATCCCTATCGCCCACCAGTACTCGTGGCCTGAGACTATCCTCCCAAGGAAGTCCGCTATTGCAGGATTCCCGGAGATCGAGGATGAGAAGATGAAGAAGCAGAGGAATGTGGCAAGAAGCACATTGTCCGTCTTAAGCAGGATCCTCCTGTCCAGAACCAGCATCGATGCGAATATCACCAGAACAGCGTACGGCCATAGGCTTGTCCTTGTGACTATGACGGCAAGGACAAGGATGAAGAGCATTGGGTAGACGGCCCTCCTGACCTTGCTGGGCTCTCCCGTCTCCGCCTCCGGTGCCTGGAATGTGATCGTCTGGGTCTCCTTCCTTGTCATGACCAGGATGAACAGGACCAGAAGCAGGGCGGACATGGCACACAACGGGAGCATGTGGAGTATGAACGTCCCCGCATCAACACCGAACCTCCCGTACAGGAAAAGGTTCTGGGGGCTTCCGAACGGAGTCAGCAAGGAACCTCTGACCGCGGCTATGTTCTCAAGCGAGATTGTGGGCAGTATGAACCGCTCCTTCCCGGCCTGTCTGAGCAGCAATATGGTCAGAGGCACGAAGATTATCAGCGACACGTCGTTGGTGACGAACATCGATGTGAAGAAGACTCCGAACACAAGGAAGAGGGAAAGCCCCCTGAGAGTCCTGAATCTGGTGCTGAACCGGATGAGCGGGTCGAAGACCCTCTCCTTCTTGAAGCCCTCCAGGACCGTGAGCATCATGAACAGGGTCCCCAGGGTCCTCCAGTCTATCTTCTCCAGAAGGGTCCTGTCAGGCGGGGTGATTACAAGGGCGATGACCGCCGCCGCAAGCGACAGAGTCAGCATGAGCTCTTTCCGAAGGAATGCCAGTATCCGTTTCATAGTCTGAAGATGTTATACCTTTTTGCCGCCGTTTTGAATACAAAGGTGGAAAACCAGCGGGAAAATGTACTAGAATGGATAATGGAGGCGCCTGTAGCACTGATATGAGTTTCAAGGTTTTCATAAATAGACTTTCATACAGGCTTGTGTACTATGTCGCCAAGCGTGTCACAAAGAAGAAATACGGTTTCACCACAGACAGGGTCCCCAAGGTCGGCGAGCCCTACATAATGATCTCCAACCACACGACGGAGGAGGACATGCTTTTTGCAGGACTTGCAAGCAAGAGGCATATGTACTATGTCTGCGGCGAGCATCTTCTCAGGAACAAGACGTACGGCAAGCTTCTCAGGGTCCTGATCAACCCGATTCCGCTTCCAAAGGGAGGAGCCTCCCTTGAGGCTGTGAAGGAGATGATCAGGCGTGTGAAGCAGGGCTACAACGTCTGCCTTTTCCCTGAGGGGAAGAGATCCTTCCATGGGGAGACGATTCCAGCCTCTCTGGCAATAGGAAAGCTTGTGAAGAAGACAGGCGGTGCGCTTGTCACATACAAGGTGATCGGCGGCTACTTCACATATCCACGCTGGGCAAGGCAGCATCAGAGGACAGGCCATGTTGAAGGCAAGGTCATGGGTGTCTACAGCTCCGAGGAGCTCAAGAGGATGACGCCCCAGGAGGTCACGGACATCATCAACCGCGACATCTACGAGAACGCCTACGAGACCCAGAGGACCAGAAACTGGGATTACATCGGAACCGACAAGGCCAAGGGGATGGAGCATGTCCTGTTCATGTGCCCAAAGTGCGGTGGCATGGACACCATCCGGACTGAGGGTGACGGCTTCTGCTGCACCAAGTGCGGGATGAAGGGTGTCTACAACGACAAGGGCTTCCTGGAGGGCGATGGTCTGCCTTATGACAACGTCCTTGACTGGATGCGCTGGGAGGAGCCCCAGTTCGACAGTTACGTTGAGGGGAAGGGGGATGGAGTCCTGTTCACAGATGAGGATGTGACACTCTACACCATGCTTGAGGACTACACCAACAAGGACATACTGACCGGCAGGCTGCAGATGTACAGAGACAGGCTTGTCATAGGGGAGTACACCTTCCCGCTTCAGGACATCTCGTTCCTTTCCATCCTTTTCGGCAATATACTGCTTTTCACATACAACGACACGTACTACGGTTTGACCGGAGAGACATTCCATGCCTGGAAGGGCGGAAGGCTGTGGCATCTTGTCAAAGGCGATGCGGCAGACAGGACAAAGGAGCTTTGAATCCTGAAAGGAGGGGACTGCGATGACTAGGGTGCTTGTGACTGGAGCCTATGGCTTCCTTGGCAGATACACGGTCAAGGAGTTGCGGGAGAACGGCTATCAGGTTGTCGCCTTCGGGCGTGACATGGATAAGCTTTCACAGCTGAAGGGAGAGGGCGTGGAACTCTACCAGGGCGATTTCTGCAATCTCGATGACATTGTGGATGCATGCAAGGGTGTGGACTACGTCATACACTGCGGAGCCCTGATGAAAGGCTGGGGAAAGAAGGCTGATTTCATCAGAACAAACGTCGAAGGCACAAGAAACGTCTTGGAGGCCTGCGAGCGGAACCATGTCAAACGTCTGGTCTACACATCTTCCCCAAGCGTCAGACCCCTGGAGAACAACACCCATCTGACTGAGGATGACTACAACGAGGACAACCACATAAGCCACTATGTGGAGAGCAAGATCATGGCCGAGAAACTGGTCAGAGGGCAGGACAAGGTCCCTTATGCGATGATCCGTCCAAGAGGCCTTTGCGGAGTTGGCGATCAGAACATGCTGCCTCTGTTCGTCAAGGTCAACAGCACAGTTGGAATCCCGATGTTCAACAGGGGGGAGGTCATTGCGGACCTTTGCTGCATAGAGAATGTGGCGCTCTCCCTCAGGCTCTGCATGGAGAGGGATGAGGCTGTCGGCCAGGTCTACAACATCACAAACGGTGAACCCATGAAGATGACCGTGCTTGCGGATGCCCTGTTCTCGGAGCTGGGCACGAAGCCCAAGTACCTCAGGCTCCCGTTCGGTCTTGCCTATGGGATTGCGGTTGTCCTGGAGTTCCTGTTCAAGCTCTTCGGAAGCAAGGTGGCACCGCCACTTACAAGATACAATGTCTGCACTCTCGGAAGAAGTCAGGTGTTCGACATCTCAAAGGCACAGAGGGAGCTTGGATACAAGCCCAAGATCACCATCTTCGAGATGTTCAAGGACTACGCCGCAGACTATCTGAAAAACCATTGAGCAAAGCGACTATGCTTTCCGCTATCCGTTGACCTGATCCATGGCAGAGAAGCTCAAGTTCATCTTCGTCCACGGGCTGTCCGGTTGGGGCAGCTATGACAAGGCCTATGCTCGCATGCCGTATTGGGGCATGCGGGGAGGTGACCTGATGGCTTTTCTGCGCAACTGCGGCTTTGACTGCCATGCCGCATCCGTCGCTCCGGCCGGAAGCGCCTGGGACAGAGCCTGTGAGCTGTATGCCCAACTGTCAGGTTGCGTGGTTGATTACGGCAAGGCCCACAGCTCCAGATTCCGCCACAACAGGTTCGGCCGTGACTTCTCGAAATGCCCTCTTATTGAGGAATGGGACGACTCCACACGCATGGTCCTGCTGGGGCACTCCTTCGGTGGTACCACAATAAGGCTGCTTTCGGAGCTTCTGGCCAATGGTGATGCCGATGAGAAGGCATCTGGCTCTGATGACATCTCACCGCTCTTTGTGGGCGGCATGGCAGACAGAATCCACTCCATTGTGACCCTTGCATCTCCGATGAATGGCACCACAGCCTATGACATGTACGAAGATCCCTCGTTCAAGCCTGAAGACGTGAAGGTCCCGTTGTGGACGAACCTGTTCGCCAAGCTCATGTCCGCAAATCTCCGGTCTGATGAAGAAGGGAAGGATCCGACCGATTCGGCAGGTTTCGACATGCACATAGACAATGCAATTGCCATGAACAGGCGGATAGCAACCCTTTCTGGGGTCTATTACTTCTCAGTACCTTGCAGTTTTACAAGACAATGTCCTGATGGATTGTATAGACCAAAGAAAAAGATGGAGCAGCTGTTCAATAGGCAGTCATATAGGATTGGCGCCTACACCGGAAAGACAAAAGGCGGCATTGTCATCGGCGAAAGCTGGCGTGAGAACGACGGTCTAGTCAACACAGTATCTGCAAAGTTCCCGAACGGAGCACCTTCAAAGCCCTTGGACAGGGCTGACATCAGACCTGGTATCTGGAATGTGTTCCCTACGCTTGATGGCGATCACATGTGGCCCCAAGGCGGTCTGATGAGAAAGCATGACATCCGCAACTTCTATCTGGATCTGGTATCCATGATTGCATCCCTCTGATTCATCGGCTTTCCACAAATCTAATGATGTCCCAAAACGGGAGGATGGAGAAGATGGTGGTTATGCAAAGTCAATCAAAACAGCCTTGAAATAGCTCGAAAAATTGACAAGTCAATCAAAATGGTCGAAATCTGGGGTCTTTGATTGACTTTTTGTGAATACGTACTCAGTTATGAGTTTCCAGTTGATCTTGTTGACCTTATGAACTTGATAGCATTCTCAATCCCCCATATTGATAATCACAACCAAGGTATTGTAAAAAGAAGTGGGGAAATTCATGAAGAAGACTGTTTTGATTCTCTTGTTGGTTCTGGCCTCAACGGCCATGGTGTTCTCGTTGGATGTCAAGGAGAGGGACATCGAGGAAGTCAGGCACTTCCAGCTCCAGAACACGTTCATCGGTTTCGGGGTGGGCTCCAGACACCAGGGAGACAGGCAGAGTGCTAACACCTTGCTCGGACTGGACATAGCGGGCACCACGCTCACAGTCTCCGGAGGTTTGGGCCTTGCCGGAAGCATCATTATGTACAACATGGTCGAAGCCTTCATAGGAGAGGTCACAAAGGCCGACATCTACATCAGCGCAGGGGTGCTTGGGGCAGGGATAGTCACGTTGATCGTGTCCAAGGCACTGGGCATAAGCTACCCGCTCAAGTTCTAGGAGGCCTGCATATGAAAGGGAAGACAGCACTCATTCCATTCGTGGCCTCATTGGCCCTTGTTCTGCTCACCGGTTGCTTCGCAATGAACGAAGCAAAGCTCAGATATGCTGAGACCATGGCGGTCCTTGATGTTGACTACAACGGAGAGGTGATCAGGGATCTCCGATACGGGGAGCAGCCCAGAAACCTCTATGACCTGTACCTTCCGGAGGACACCTCAGGAGAGAAGGCGAAGCACCTGATACTATTCATCCATGGAGGAAGCTGGACCTCGGGAAGCAAGGAGGACGGCCAGCCGTTCTGCCGCAACTTCTCTGCCCACGGGTACACCTCGGCCTCAATCAGCTACACCCTTTCAGATGAGAGCAACTCACCGACTATCCTCTCAATAAACCAGGAGGTGAGGGCTGCGGTCATGGCCATTGAGGCAAAGTGCGCAGAGCTCGGAATCGATCTTGCGGACATGGCGGTCTCCGGGTTCTCCGCCGGTGCATGCCAGGCTCTCATGTACGGCCTTAACACGGCCGCAGCCTACGATGGTCTGCCTGTTAGATTCATACTGCAGCAGTCCGGACCCACATCCTTCGAGCCGTCCATCTGGAGAAGCTCCGATGTCCACTGGAGCGTGAGGAGACAGGCGGGTCTCGATGGCAGCAAATCAGGTGATGCGGCCTGGATAAGCAGATTCAGCGGCAAGAGCGTCACTGCTGCTATGGTGGAGAGCGGAGAGGCTGATGCAATATGGAGGGAGGTATCCCCATTCACATACGTCACATCCACAAGCGTGCCCGTGCTTTCAGCCTATGGAGTGCACGACGGCATTGTGCCGCCTGTGAGCAGAATCATACTTGAACGGGCATTGGAAGAAAAAGGAGTGCCCCATGACACCATTGTCTTGGAGCACTCCGGACATGCCTTGGCATGCGATGTGGACTTGCAGCGTCAGTTTCTGAAGTTGGTATACGAGTACTGCGAAGCCCACTTCTGAGGACAGGTCCTCATCTATTGAAGAAGTATTCCCAAGGGAAGCCGTAGAAGAAATCCCCGTAGCCGTCCTGCGGCATCTGCTGCTGCGGCTGCTGCTGGGGTTGCTGTTGCTGCTGAGGTGTTGTCTCTGCAGCGGTTGGCAGCGTGGTCTGCTGCTGTTCGCCGACCGTCACCTGGAGC
The DNA here is from genome assembly GCA_017475725.1 of Spirochaetales bacterium. Taxonomy (GTDB): domain Bacteria; phylum Spirochaetota; class Spirochaetia; order Sphaerochaetales; family Sphaerochaetaceae; genus UBA9732. The sequence continues at coordinate 9,102 of JAFVFA010000179.1, read as the reverse complement.
TCGATGGTCTGGCCCTGACGATAGACTGTAAGTGTCAGCACGTCTCCAACAACCGAGCTCGTGATCCTCTTCTTGAACTCGGAGGCGGACTTGACCTCTTCGCCGTTAACATGTGTGACGATGTCGTTGACCTGGAGACCTGACTCCTCTGCCGGGCTGCCTTCCTGGATTCCCCTTATGACCGCTCCTTCCGGAAGACCGAATCCATGGTAGTCGCTTGCAAGGTCACTCATGGAGACCCCAATGAAAGGCTTCGAATAGTAGCCGTTCTCGATTATGCTTCTGATTATGGCCTTGACGTTGTTGATCGGGATGGCGAATGCTATGTTGTCGATGGATGCAACGTAGGATGAACCGCTGCTTGAGTATTTGGCGTTCGTTATTCCGATGACCTCACCGTACATGTTGAATAGTGCTCCGCCTGAGTTTCCTGAGTTGATTGCACAATCCGTCTGGATCAGGTCCATGGAGAGGTTCTCCAATGTTATCTGGCGGTTCAATGCACTGATCTTTCCCGCTGTGAGTGAGAATGTGAGCTCTCCAAGAGGATTACCGATTGCGATGACATCATCGCCAACGTACATCTGGCTGGAATCTCCAAGGATGACCGGCACAAGGCCCGTGGCATCTATCTTCAGGACTGCTATGTCGTTGCTGTCATCGTATCCGACAACCTTGGCATCGTATTTCGAACCGTCGTAGAGGGCGACTGAAATGGATGTCGAGTTCTCAATGACATGGTAATTGGTCACTATGTATCCGTCCTCGGTGAGGATGAAGCCTGATCCGGATGCAGGTGTTGTGGTTGTGTAACCGAAGTAGTTGGTTGTGACCTCGGTTGTGATTCCGACCGTGGAGTTAACATTGGATGCGTAGATCTGGGATGCGGTCATCATCTCGTTGGTGTCGATTCTCTCCACATTCACCTTGGCCGTCTCCCTCTGGCCTTCAACTATTGTAGTGGTCTTCTGGGAATCGTCCGATGTTGTCTTTCCGCCGGAGGCAAGAAGGACTCCAAGGTTGGCTGACCTTGTGGTCTCAGGAACCACAGCCTCTCTCTTTCCCTCACGGATTGTTGTGGTTGGGTTTGCGGCATCAGCGGTCTTGTTCGCAGTCGTGCATGAGACTGCAACCGCTCCGATTATCGCCCCTATGAGAAGGCAGCAGATCACAAGGACTGCAATCCTTCCGTTTTTTCTTGGTTTCTTGCTGTTCATTCTGTATTCGTCTGACATGATGTCTCTCCTTTCTTTTGATATGATGAGTACATTCTTCACCGTCAGCCTGAAGTGAACCTGAAATCGGGAGAAAACTCAGAGAATGATGTGCACTGTCATCCTCTTCCCGTCCGGGCACTCTGCGGAGATCTTTCCTCCATGTGCATCCACAACGGATTTGGCAATGGCCATTCCGACCCCGGTCCCTCCTGTGCTTGCGCTTCTGGATTCATCCGGGCGGTAGAACCGGTCAAAGAGCTTCGATGTGTCCGGCGGCACATCATAGTTGCACGGATTGGAGATGTCTATGATGGCTTTCGAGCCTTTTCGGGAAAGGCTCAGGCATATGTCCCCGTTCTCGGTGGAGTACTTGACGGCGTTGTCAAGAAGGGCCGACAACATCTGCTGGATTGCCGATCTGTCTCCGGTGATGGCCATGTCCTCCGCTATGTCAGCCTGAAGGTTGCAGCCTTTGGCCTTGGCCTGTGCCTTGAAGGCCTCGACCACCTCCCAGGCGACATCACTTATGGAGATGTTCTCCCTGTTCGGGAATGGGTTGACCTCGTTCAGCCTTGAGAGGGTAACAAGCTCCCCGACCATCTTTGTGAGGCGGTTTGTCTGCTTGCGGATGTTGTCGTGCCACTCATCAGACTCTCCGCTCTCCATCTCTATGACATCAAGGCTTGCATTGATTGAGGTCAGCGGTGTCTTGAGCTCGTGGCTGACATCCGTTATGAACCGCTTCTGCTGCTCGAGGTTCTGCACAAACGGTCTCACAGCCCGCCTGCTCAGGAGGAAGACAATCACAAAGGCGATGATCAATGCGCCGAAGGCAATGAGGGTGGAGATCGCCAACAGGGTTCTGATGAACGCTTTCTCCCTGGATATGTTGAGGAAGGCCACAACGGTGTCGCTGCCATCGGTCTTCACCATGTATCTGTAGTTCCCTGTGTTGCCGCTTGTCCTTCCCTTGCTCAGAACCTTCTGGGCGGAGGCCACTGCCTGCTCCTCGTCCACAGATGCTATGTAGTTCATCAGTATGGTCCCTACGTTCCCGTATCTGTCGAACCTGACGGCGTAGAAGCGCGTCATGTAGCTTATCTCAAGGTCGTAGGTGCGCTGGAAGGAGGAGAAGGGGAATGAGAAGAACTGGTTGGCCACGTTCCAGCTTGCCTCATATTCCAGAATGCCCTCCAGGGTCTGGTCCTCTCTGTCTGTGCTGACCATGTAGGTTCCGGCTGTGATCATGGAGACCAGAATGGCCATGACCGTGAATATGGAGATCATTGCAATCAGGATCATTCTCCAGCGCATCTTCTTGAACATCAGATCACCTCCAGTGAATAGCCGGCTCCGCGTATGGTCCTGATCTCGACGTTCGCACCAAGGTTGCGCAGTTTCTTCCTTATGAACCCTATGTGGGTCCAGACGACATCTATCTCCGATTCCGTGTCAAAGCCCCATATCTTATCCATCAGATGCTCTGTGGAGAACACGAAGCCGGGGTGCAGTATGAAGAGCTCGACCAGCTGGTATTCCTTGTTGGTGAGGACTGCTGACTTCCTGCCGACTCTCATCTCATAGCGGTTGCTGTCCAGCTCGAGGTTGCCTATCTTCTTCACACTGTCGCTGTAGCTCTCGCTTCTGCGGGCCAGGGCCTTGACCCTTGCTATGAGCTCCGCCGTTGCGAACGGCTTGGGCAGATAGTCGTCAGCCCCTGATTCCAGACCAAGGACCTTGTCCTCAACCTCGGCCTTTGCGGTCAGCATCAGAACCGGGGTGGAAATGTGGTTGCCTCTTATGAGCGAAAGGACCTCAAGACCATTCTTTCCAGGCATCATGATGTCAAGAATAATGACCTCATATGTGGTTGTTGATATGAAATCCCAAGCATCATTGCCGTTATAGGCTATGTCTACAGAGAATTTTGCCTGCTCAAGAAGAAGCTTCAAGGCCTTTGCCGTCGAGACTTCGTCCTCGGCTATCAGAATGCGCATTGTCCTGCCCCTTTACCTTATGAATAATAGAATCCATGCGGCTTCGGAATCAATATGCCTGTGCAACCTGAAGCTGAGTTGAAATCCTGTCTGATATTCCTTTGCTTACGGAAAGCCCCATGCTATAATCGCATCAGAGACCACAAACGGGAGGGGTTGCAATGAAGAAGGCAGTTCTTTTGGTTCTTGTTGCGCTGGTTGCAGTGTCATCTGCATTCGCGTTCGAGTTCAGGTCCATAGGTCTGGAAACCGGTACTGGTTTCTATGCATCTGTTGACATGGAGATCATCGACAATCTGGATGTCTACGCAAGGGTCGGTACCAACGGTTACTTCTCCTTCTCCGTGGGCGCACAGTACAAGGTGTACGACTTCGAGGTCCAGGGCACGACCATAGACATCAGACCCGGTGCCCAGATGAACTTCAGCTTCGGGGACAACGTCTTCGATTTCTCCTTTCTGGGAACCTGCCAGTTCTCATTCGAGACCGGAAACTTCGGTGCCTTCGTAAGGCCTCTGATAGGAGTCGATGTCTATCACTGGAGCTACAGATACGGAGGGGAGAAGTACTCCGACACAGATACCAACTTCGCCATCGGCATAGAGACCGGAGTCTACTACAGATTCTGATGAATCATCCTTCGGCCGGGGACTTCTCCGCCTCGACCGACTGCCTCACGAAGTCAATGAACGCCTCGTCCGGCAAGGGGAGCGGCTTTCCCTTCAGCCATACAAAAAGGTACTCCACCTCACGTCCGGAGTTGACGATCTCCTTGGCCACTATCTTCTGGTTCAGGACGTAGGATGTCTTCGGAAAGATGCTTACACCCACATTTCCTCCTGCAAGGGCTGCAACATCAAGGTAGTTGTCCATCTTGCAGACTATTCTAGGTTCTGCATCTATCTCCTTGAACCACTTGTATATCATGTCGTTGATAGCCTCCCGGCTGGGGACTATCAGCGGCTGGTCCTTCAGGCTTGCAAGATCGATTGTGTCGCCGGGCAGGTTCGAAAGCGGGTTCTCTCTGCTCATGAAGGCCGTCATCTTCTCCTGTCCGACCTTGAAGCTGTTGAGCAGGGTCTGGTCGCAAGGTGCCGTTATGACTGCAAGGTTGATCAGACCGCTTCTCAACCTTTCAATCAGCTCATCGCTGTTCCCGTCCATGATGCGGAACTTCACCTCGGGATACTGCTTTATGAACGACTCGATCCATTTTGATGCGATGTCTGGGGCAGAGCCCTCCACAAGTCCTATGGACACGGTTCCGTGCATGCCCTTTCCCATGAGCCTGATCTCATTGGAGGTCTTCTCCGAGAGGCTGAGTATCTCCTTTGCATAGCGGTATAGAAGACGTCCCGACTCTGTCAGCTGGAGATGCCTCTTTCCTCTGATGAAAAGCACAGTGTCCAGCTCATCCTCCAGGTTCCTGATCTGGGCGCTCAACGGCGGTTGGCTTATGTTCAACCTGTCCGCAGCCCTGGTTATATTGAGCTCCTCCGCCACAGCCACAAAGTATCTCAAGACCCTAAGTTCCATTTAGTAACCCCTCAATTCCTTGTCTCACTAGGATTTCTTATCATATGAAAAAGATATGATAACCATAATATTATATGTATTTGTATCTTTTTCCGCAAGTTCCTATAATTCGAACAAAATTTTTCATGGAGGTATGCCACATGTGTTCAATTGTAGGTTTTTCATCAGGCACAGTGAGTGCCGATCTGATTCGGACCTGTTTTGAGCGCTCCTTCTACAGGGGCCCAGACCAGAGTCGCTTTGAGAATGTCGGCAACAGCAATGCATACCTCGGATTCAACAGACTGGCCATCATGGGGTTGCATGATGCAGGTATGCAACCCTTCCATCTGGGCGATTGCAGCCTTGTCTGCAACGGTGAGGTCTACGGGTTCCGTCCGATAAGGAAGGCCCTTGAGGAGAAGTATGTGTTTTCCAGTGACTCTGACTGTGAGGTCCTTCTTCCTCTCTGGAAGGAGAAGGGCATCGAAATGTTCAAGGACCTGGATGCCGAGTTCGCCCTAGTCATCTATGATGCGGAAACGGACAGCATGGTTGCGGCAAGGGATCCCATAGGCATAAGGCCGCTCTTCTATGGGTATCTGGAGGATGGGAACATCATATTCTGCAGCGAGGCCCGGTGTCTGATGGGGCTCTGCAAGGAGGTCATTCCTTTCCCTCCCGGGCATTATTACAAGGATGGAGCCTTCGTGCAGTATTCGGATCCGACTGAAGTCAGGGAGATCTGCCATGATGATCTGGATACAGTCTGCGGAAACATCAGGGACAAGCTCATTTCAGGAGTTGAGAAACGGCTGGATGCAGATGCACCTCTGGGATTTCTCCTGTCGGGTGGTCTTGACTCAAGCCTTGTCTGCGCAATCTCCGCGAAGATTCTGGGCAGAAGGATCAGGACATTCGCCATCGGCATGGACACAGACCCAATAGACCTGCGGTATGCGAAGGAGGTTTCGGATTTCATCGGAAGCGACCACATGGAGGTGACCATGACCATGGACCAGGTCCTTGAGAACCTGGATACAGTGATCTCACTGTTGGGGACATGGGATATAACCACCATTCGTGCAAGCATGGGGATGTACCTTTGCTGCAAGGCGATACACGAACGCACAGATGTCAGGGTCCTTCTCACGGGAGAGATCTCTGACGAGCTCTTCGGCTACAAATACACCGATTTCGCCCCATCCGCAGAGGCTTTCCAGAAGGAGTCCGAGAAGAGGATCAGAGAGCTCCACTACTACGATGTCCTGAGGGCGGACAGGTGCATCTCGGACAACTCCCTTGAAGCCAGGGTGCCGTTCGGGGATCTGGAGTTCGTAAGGTATGTCATGGCGATAGACCCCGAGTTGAAGCTGAACCGCTACAACATGGGCAAATATCTTCTCAGAAAGGCCTTCGAGAAGGACCACATTCTCCCGGAGAACATTCTCTGGAGGCAGAAGGCTGCATTCTCGGATGCAGTGGGGCACAGTATGGTCGATGGCCTGAAAGCCTATGCCGAGCGCAAGTATTCGGATGAAGAGTTCAAAAGGGGTTGTGAAAGATACTCATATGGCAAACCTTTCACAAAGGAGAGCCTTCTGTATAGGGACATGTTCGAGCGGCATTATCCCGGTCAGGGTGAGATGATCCCTGCATTCTGGATGCCGAACAGGGAATGGAAAGGATGTGATGTGGATGACCCTTCTGCCAGGGTCCTGTCAAACTATGGAGCAAGTGGAATATGATTAGTCTGGGAGGTTTGCAATGACCAAGTACATCTTCGTGACAGGTGGTGTTGTATCGGGACTGGGCAAGGGCATAACAGCCGCTTCCCTTGGACGCCTTCTCAAGGCGCGCGGTCTGAAGGTCGCTGCACAGAAGCTGGACCCCTACATCAATGTGGACCCCGGGACCATGAGTCCCTACCAGCATGGAGAGGTCTATGTCACGGAGGACGGTGCGGAGACAGATCTGGATCTGGGGCACTACGAGCGCTTCATAGACGAGGACCTGAACAGGTTCTCCAACCTGACCACCGGAAAGGTCTACTCGAACGTCATCCAAAGGGAGAGGCAGGGCGGCTACCTGGGCTCCACGGTGCAGACGATACCGCACATCACGGATGAGATCAAACGTTTCATCTACAGGGTGGGAAAGGAGACGGACGCCGATGTTGTGATAACTGAGATAGGCGGAACCATCGGCGACATAGAGAGCCAGCCGTTTCTGGAGGCCATCAGACAGGTCGGGCTTGAGGTGGGCAGGGAGAATGTACTCTACATCCATGTGACCCTGGTTCCGTACCTGAAGGCAAGCGGCGAGCACAAGTCAAAGCCCACCCAGCACAGCGTTAAGGAGCTGCAGGGCATGGGGATATCCCCGAACATGATAGTCCTGCGAGTTGACGAGAAGATAAGGGACAGGAGCGTCTTCTCCAAGATCGCGCACTTCTGCAACGTCAAGGAGGACTGTGTCATTGAGAACATCACACTTCCGGTTCTCTACGAGGCTCCGCTGATGCTTGAGAAGGCGAACCTCTCTGGCATTGTCTGTCGGGAGCTTGGGATCGAGGCTGCAGATCCGGACCTTTCGGAGTGGAAGGCCATGGTCAGCAGAATCAAGCGCAGAAGCCGCAGTGTGAGCATAGCCCTTGTGGGTAAGTATGTGCAGCTGCACGACGCCTACCTTTCCGTTGTGGAGGCGCTGCACCATGCAGGGTATGAGCTTGATGCCAAGGTCGACATAACCTGGGTAGATTCGGAGAATCTGACGGCTGGGAACCTGGATGAGACCTTTGCCGAAATCGATGGGATAATAGTCCCAGGCGGCTTTGGAAACCGCGGAATCGAGGGCATGATCCTTGCTGCAGGCTATTGCAGGGAACACCATATCCCATACTTCGGAATCTGTCTTGGAATGCAGACCGCTGTCATAGACTATGCCAGGAACGCCTGCGGCCTGCGGGGTGCGAACTCAAGGGAGTTCGATGCATCGACACGATATCCGGTCATAGACTTCATGCCCGGACAGTATGACGACATCGAGAAGGGAGGCACTCTCAGACTGGGCCGGTACCCATGTGACCTCAGAGACGGCACAGTCATCAGGACCTGCTACGGAACGGCATCCATAAGCGAACGCCACAGGCACAGGTATGAATTCAACAACGATTTCCGTGCGGAGCTTGTTGCCGCAGGGCTGTGTCTGTCCGGACTGTCTCCTGATGGCAGGCTGGTGGAGACTGTGGAGATCCCCGGTGAGAGGTTCTTTGTCGGAGTGCAGTTCCATCCGGAGTTCAAGAGCAGACCGAACCGGCCGCATCCGCTGTTTGTGGGGTTCGTCAAGGCTGCAATGAAGGGGGTGTTCAGTCAGTCCTGAGTATCGGACCTTCCAAACACCCCTTATATGGAATTCGGAAATCGTTTCCTATTCGACGTCCTGGAGGGCATCGTAGCCTTCTTCTCCAGTTCTGACCTTGATCACGTTCTCGACATCGTAGACGAAGATCTTGCCGTCTCCTATATGGCCTGTGTAGAGGACCTTCTTTGCCGTCTCCACAACATCTCTTACCGGGATTGCGGATACGACTATGTCGACCTGCACCTTTGGCCTGAGGTCCGTCTCTACCGCAACGCCACGGTAGAACTCGACATGGCCCTTCTGCATTCCATAGCCCATCACATGTGATACCGTCATGCCGGTGATGCCTAGCTTTGACATTGCATCCTTGAGGGCGTAGAGCTTCTCCTCCTTGAATACGATCTCAACTTTAGTGAACTTGTGTCCGTCGAAGGATGGCTCCCGTCTGACCGGAACCGCCTCCGCAACGGGGACTGTTCCTGTGACTGCTACAATCTGGTCTCCAGTGCCGAACTCTGCATACTTGTCAACTGCAGGCATGAAGTCTGCATAGGCGCTCGGAAGTCCGTGCTCTGTAATGTCCAGACCTGTGAGCTCATCTGCAGCATCTGCACGGAGGAACTTTGCCTTCTTCAGAATCAAGAAGAAGATCAGCATGGTCACCGTTGCCCAGACTGCAACAGCCACGAAACCCAGCATCTGCATTCCGAACTGTCTGAAGTCTCCAGTATACAGCAGACCCTTGAGGCCTGCAGGTGCATTCGGGTTCGCAAGAAGGCCCACAGCTATGGTTCCCCATATTCCGTTTGCGCAATGGACGCCTACAGCACCGACGGGATCGTCTATGTGAAGCTTCAGATCCAGTTTCTCGACGACTTCAACTACCAGTATCCCAGCAACTATTCCCACAACTGAAGCTCCGATTGCATCGAAGGCATCACAGCCTGCGGTGACTGCAACCAGACCTGCAAGTGCCGCATTGAGGCACATTGAGACGTCAGGTTTGCCGT
>JAFVFA010000178.1 GCA_017475725.1 Spirochaetales bacterium | reverse complement strand
GTGGTGCGGTTGACCTGATAATGGAGAGGATCTCAGACATTCTGGCATCCGTCCCGTTCATAGTGGTCGCAACCCTGTTCCAGCTGCATCTGGCGAAGAAGGTCGGAGCCGTGCCGGCTCTGCTGTTCGCCTTTGTCTTCACCGGCTGGATCGGAATAGCAAGCAGAGTCAGAACCCAGTTCTACAGATTCAAGAACTCGGAGTACGTCCTTGCCGCAAGGACCCTTGGTGCATCGGATTCGAGGCTGATATTCAGGCACGTCCTGCCGAACTCCCTTGGAACCATCATCACAGGAACCATCCTGATAATCCCGGGCGTCATCTTCAGCGAGTCCATGCTCACATACCTGGGCATAGTCAACCTGGAGACCTCCGGTCTGACCTCCATTGGAACCATGCTCTCAAACGGGCAGGCTTACCTTGCCACGTTCCCGCACATCCTCATGTTCCCTGCAGTGTTCATCTCGCTGCTTGAGATCTCTTTCAACCTCTTCGGTAACGGACTGAGAGATGCCTTCAACCCGGCTCTCCGCGGATCAGATGAGTAAGGAGGCCAAGGATGGAGAAGAAGATTGAAGTAAAGGATCTGAGGATCTCATTCAAGACGACCAACGGAAAGGTCCAGGCCGTCAGAGGAATCAGCTTTGATTTGTACAAGGGCGAGACGCTGGCCATAGTCGGAGAGTCCGGCTCCGGAAAGAGCGTCACAAGCCGCGCACTCATGGGCATACTTGCCCAGAACGCCATGGTCGAGGGCGGAAAGATCTTCTACGACGGCAAGGACCTCCTGAAGATCTCCGAGGAGGACTTCCACAAGATCAGGGGGGACAAGATCGCCATGGTCTTCCAGGACCCGCTCTCAAGCCTGAACCCGATAATGCGTGTGGGTGCACAGCTCACCGAGGCCATGCTTCTGAAGAACAAGGCCAGCCGCAAGGAGAGCAGGAGGAACATGGACAGGATCTTCAAGGTCCTGGGCGAGAAGATGAAGGCTGCCGGAATAGAGAACGAGGCCGAGCTGCTTGACAAGTTCAAGAAGTTCGAGTTCAAGCACGGCGAACTGCAGAAGGACTATGCGGATGCCTATCAGAACGCAACAGAGGCAGTGCCTTTGGCAACCCATATCCGCCTGATGCTCAAGAATAATGTGACGAAGAACCTGAAGCAGGACACCGTTGAGCTGGTCAAGGCCGCCAAGGGCTCCTGCAGCCATTTCGTTGTCCGCGACAGGAAGTCCGAGCTTGAGGCTCTGCTTGACAACCTTGTGAACCTTGTCACAAGCGACAAGGCCGAGGCTGACTCCAGACTTGGCAGGATCATAGACATAGAGAGCCAGGCACTGGCCTTCGAGGTCCCGAACACATTCACGCTGGGATACTACCTGACCTTCGTCAAGCCTGAGATCCCGCAGATGGACGTAAAGGCCCTGAACGAGTTCACGCACAAGCACACAGAGTCCGGTTTCATGGATGCCTTCATCGCCAAGGCCCAGAAGGGTGTGGAGCTTTCATGCAGACAGACTGACGAGAACCGCACCAGAGCTGCCGCGATGCTCAGGGGCAAGGCCCTGTTCTTCGACAAGGACGTTGAGCTGAACGTTGTGAAGAACGACATCAAGGAGATGAAGGAGGCCGTCCTGACCTGCCTTGACCCGCTTGAGCTGGTCAAGGACAGTCTGACACACACCTTCAGTTCCTCTCTGGACACCGCATGTGAGCGCTACTTCAACGGAGCCAAGAGAAACGCAAAGGAGGAGAGGCGCTTCAGCAGGGAGACCAGAAAGCACGAGAACATAATCAGGAAGGGCAAGGTCCCTGAGTGGGAGGTCATTCCTGCTTCCTACATTGATGTCCAGGCTGCCAGAGAGGACATCAGAGCCCTGATCCTTGAGGTTGCAGAGCACTTCGAGGCCCAGGTCCAGGCAAACAGGAGCGTTGACTTCAACAAGAGGACCCTTGATATCATCGACTACCTGAAGGATAACGCCCAGGCATCAGTTGCAAAGCTCACAAAGGCAGTTGCAAAGGAGAGGGCGATCAAGTTGATGGAGAGTGTAGGAATCGACAACCCAAGAGTCAGATTCAGACAGTATCCGTTCGAGTTCTCAGGTGGAATGAGACAGAGAATCGTCATCGCAATCGCTCTTACAGCCGATCCGGACATCCTGATCTGCGATGAGCCGACAACCGC
>JAFVFA010000177.1 GCA_017475725.1 Spirochaetales bacterium | reverse complement strand
TGATAACGATGCTTGTCAAGCAGGGCTCCCTGACTACAGGCTACGGAGTGCTCTCCCAGTTCATGGAGAAGCTGGGCCTGATAAGCCATGAGGTGGCCAACGCCGGACTTCTGAACAACCCGGCCTTCTTCAGAGGCATCTACGAGCTGAGCGGAATCTGGGAGACTGCGGGCTACAGCAGCATAGTGTACTTCGCGGCGATCATAGCCATCTCGCCGACAAGCTACGAGGCTGCGCAGATCGACGGGGCAGGCAAGATGGCCCAGATGAAGTACGTTGTCCTTCCGTCCATCCTGTCCACGATAGTCATCATGCTGATCACAAGGATCGGATCGCTGCTGTCCATAGGATACGAGAAGGTCCTGCTCCTCTATAACAACAACACCTACGTCACAGGTGATGTAGTCTCGACCTTCGCCCAGCGCTACGGTCTGCAGGGTGCCTCCAAGGGACTCGCCTCGGCGGCCGAGATGATGAACAACGTCATAGGAATGCTCCTGGTCATCGGTGCCAACACCATATCCAGGAAGGCATCCAACGTTTCGCTCTATTGATGGGAGGTGGTGGAGATGAAGAGAAGACTTGAGACTTCCGAGCTGATTTTCAAGATCATCAGCTACCTTTTCCTCACAATGTTCTCGATCATGTGCCTGTACCCGTTCCTGTTCGCCATATCGGCGGCCATAAGCGGCAAGGACGCAGTCGAGTATTCAAGGGTGGTCCTCCTGCCTAAGGACATCCAGTTCGAGGCTTTCCGCTCCATGTTCAGCAACAACATGTTCTGGAACTCGTACTCGAACACACTGTTCATAACCCTCTACGGAACGATCTGGGCTCTGGGATACTCCATCCTTGGTGCCTATGCGCTGTCCAAGAAGAGGCTCCTGTTCAGGAAGACCTTCAACTTCTTCCTGGTGTTCACCATGTGGTTCTCTGCGGGAATCGTGCCCCAGTACCTCAACTACCTGAGCACAAAGAAGGTGTTCAACAGCATCGGGATCATGGATGAGAAGTGGCTTGTCATCATCGCCATGGGTATGGCCGCCATGAACATCATCCTTCTGAGAAACGCCTTCGAGAACGTGCCTTCGGAGATTGAGGAGGCTGCGATAGTGGACGGAGCCACCGAGTTCCAGGTCCTTTCGAAGGTCTACATCCCGATGAGCAAGTCGACGATTGCCACCGTCGCACTGTTCTTCGGGATCTCCAGATGGAACGGATACTTCTGGGCCCGCCAGATGATATCCAACTCGAACGAGCATCCTCTGATGGTCTTCATCAGGCTGAAGCTCGAGGAGTTCACAGACGCCGAGGTCATGGCCGGCTGGAACGAGGCATACGCCTCGGATTCGGTCATCTATGCTCTGATCGTCTGCTCAATTGTGCCTATCCTGATTATCTACCCGTTCATCCAGAAGTATTTCGCCAAGGGTGTGAACGTAGGTGGAGTGAAGGAGTGATATTTCGTATTCAAAATGATTCCTGTTGGGGATCGAATGGAGGAAGAAAATGAAGAAAACAATTCTGGTTTCATTGCTTGCAATCTTCGCATTGTTCGCATTGGTTGCCGGTGGTCAGGGCGAGATCGCTGTCCAGGAGACGACGACTCCAGCCGCCGCAACGACCCAGACCGCAGCTGAAGAGGCCAAGACCCTCTCATATGCTGACGGAACCGTCCTTAGAATCGCTGCCGGATACAACAGCAAGAAGACAGGTCTCTCATTTGATGCCGAGACCGCAGGTGAGGGGATCACACTCGCTGGTGTCACATACCATGCAGGTGACCTGAAGCCGACTTGGGTCGAGGTTCAGAAGAGACTGAACATAGTCATCGAGGACAAGTACCAGGGCAACAGCGCGACAAACGAGTTCAAGTACTGGCAGGAGAGACTGAACGAGGTCGACCTGCTCTCAGGAAACACTGTGGCTCTCAACGAGTACGGCGCAAAGGGAAGCCTGGTCAACATTGCCGACTACCTTGACATGATGCCTAACTTCAAGGCCTATCTCGAGGCCAACCCGATCGTCAGGCTCTCGATCACAGGTTCCACATCAAACGGCGCCATCTACTTCGCACCTTACTTCGATGGTGTCAACGACATCGAGAGAATGCCTCTCATGAGAACGGACTGGGTCGTGAAGCTTCTTGACGGCGAGGGTGAGTTCTCCGCCGAGAAGTGCGGCGAGCTGAAGGCTGCGGTCTACGAGCCGTACATGCCGACAAGCGGCAAGGTCGCCATCGAGACACCGAACGCACAGGGCACAGCCACAATGACACTGACCAAGGACTACGACAAGGCCGGAAACATCGTCGCAAAGATGAACGCCGCCCTTTCAGCCGGAACAGTCAACGGCGTCCAGGCAGTCAACATGCTCAGAACCTACATCGATGAGGCCTACAACGGATACTACGGAACAGCAAGGTCCAACCTCTTCATCGGCCAGGATGCGGCATGGGATGCTGACGAGCTTGTCGCACTGCTCAGATGTGTCGTCGCCAATGCATACACACTCAACGGAACAGACTCCATCCAGGGCCTCTTCTCACGTGAGGACTCGAACCTCCAGAGACAGGTCGACCTGTACAGATTCGCAGGCACTCTCTTCGGTGTCCGCGGTCTCGAGTCAAGGCAGGAGTTCCTGTATGTCGATGCAGACGGTGCTCTCAAGGATGCAAGAAGCGAGGTCGCCACATACAAGGCTCTCGACAGAATGCGCGAAATGGCACTTGAGGGACTGATCTCCAAGTCATTCCTGGAGGCTTCCGGTGAGTCATCATCGACAATGCTCCAGAACGACCTCGGATTCATGAGCTACGACTACAACCAGACACAGACCATCCTGAACAAGACGAAGCTCCAGAACGAGAACGGCGAGAAGTACATGGCTGTCATGGTCCCGGTTGCACGCTGGTATGACGGAACGGACGCAAACGGCGTCTACATGAGATTCACAGAGTCCTGGCGTTCAGTCAAGACAGACGCATGGGCAATCTCCAAGCCGGGTGTCGGCGATGACCAGAACAAGCTCTATGCGGCACTCGCTCTCTTCGACCTGGCATTCAGCCCGGAGGGACAGATCCTGATGAGCTATGGTCCGGATGCATTCATCAAGACCAACGCTGACGGAAGCTATGTCACATTCAACTTCAACGGAAACCAGATGCCTGTCATCGCTGACGAGACATACGAGCTTCTCTGGAGTCTGGCAAGCGGAAACTACACCAACTTCGCCCGCTACTATCTCGGATCAACCCTGTCGTTCGCCAAGAGCCAGGCATTCGAGTACCAGTGCACACACGAGATCGGAAAGGAAGGTGCAGGATACATCTCCACAGCCATCGGTCTCGGAACAGTCAAGCATCCTGAGCTGGCAGTCGTGAAGGGCAACATGTGGTACACATCCGTTCCTACCACACTTCCAGGAACAACAGTCGAGGCTGACTCCATCAACACCTACACAGAGCTGCAGCAGCAGTTCGGTACGGCAAAGGGCAAGTTCAGCGTCCTGGTTGACCAGATACAGAAGGGCTACACAGTCACAGGCGTCACAAGCGCAGAGCAGATGGCCCAGAAGGTCTCAAGCGAGTGGGGCGGAGCCCAGTATCTGATGATCAGACAGACACAGTGGTCAAGACTCATCAAGTTCTACGACTCTCTCTGATTCCGGATCATGATTTCGAACTGTGCAGTGGGCTGCAGGGCCCGCTGCACAGGATTTAACCAAACCTGTCAAAGGAGGGGATATGTACAAAAAGCAGATGCAGCTCCAGAAGGTGTTCTGTTTGATTGCACTATTCGCCAGCGTTCTAGTGTTCATCTATGCATTGGGGATCATGACGGACCTCTATGATGCACTGTATTTCACAATGATGGACCCGACAGACCCTGACACCACGTTCGTCCAGGGTTCACAGGTCTACTATCACATGCAGGGTTTCAACAAGTCGCTTCTCAGCGGCTCTATTGTGATGCTGCTCCTTTCCGTTCTCCTGTTCATAACGAACACAAACAAGAGAAGGAAGTACTACTTCGCAAACTACGCCTCAGTCTGCCTCTACAGCGTCTACACGCTGGCTTTCGTGGTCTGGGGGCATATCAATATCCAGAGGTACAGGGCTGAGTGGAAGGCCATAGACTTCGAGGCTCTAAGGAACTTCGCAACCACCTTCAAGCACCTGTACACGGAGTCGACCTTCTGGTTCGATGTCCACTACTTCGTCTTCCTGATCTGCATCTGCGCTGTCTGCCTTCTGGTCTTCAACGTCTTCTGGAAGATCAGCCTGATGAAGGAGGAGAGGAGACTTCTTGAGGGAGGTGAGGTCGCATGAAAAAGAGAAATGACCCCGTCACCGTCGACAGGATGCGCTACATCAAGAACAAGTTCTCGTCGAACCTGTGCTATCTGGCCCTTCTGTTCGATGTGTTCTTCTTCGTCCTTCTGTACAGACAGGACAGATCCACATACTACTACAGCATCCTCATAGGGGCCTCCATCCTGTACAACCTGGTGTTCCTTCTTGCCGGGTTCCTGGCCTCCGAGGGTGTGAAGACCTACAACGAGAAGTTCAGCTATCTGCTGATCGTGCTC
This sequence comes from Spirochaetales bacterium, assembly GCA_017475725.1. Taxonomy (GTDB): domain Bacteria; phylum Spirochaetota; class Spirochaetia; order Sphaerochaetales; family Sphaerochaetaceae; genus UBA9732. Next base: position 1,535 of record JAFVFA010000177.1, on the reverse strand, counting down.
GGTGCCATCCAGTTCATCAGAATCTTCATCTACCCTATGAGGGCCCATACAACCACAATCCAGATCTCCGGCGTCGACCAGATAGTGATGTCCACTTCTGTGTTCCTGCGCTGTGTGGTCTACCTTGTGCTCTCCGGTGTCTGCTGCCTTGTAAGCGCATTCGTCGGACTCCAGAGAAGCCGCACGCTGAAGGCCTACATGGCAACTCTCGGTGAAGAGAAGAGGAGGGACTGATGGCGAACCTGACTCTAGAGCATCTTGACAAGATATATGACAACAAGGTCCAGGCGGTCTACGACTTCAACCTGGATGTCAAGGACGGCGAGCTGATCGTCTTTGTCGGGCCTTCCGGCTGCGGCAAGTCCACCACTTTGAGAATGGTCGCAGGACTTGAGGACATCTCGAGCGGGAAGCTCCTTCTGGACGGCAAGGACATCACCACGATGCCCGCAAAGGACAGGGACATGGCGATGGTGTTCCAGAACTACGCTCTGTACGGCCACATGACCGTCTACGAGAACATGGCGTTCTCCCTGACGCTGAGGAAGGAGGACCCGAACGTGATCCACAAGAAGGTCCTTGCCGCGGCGGAGATACTGAACCTGACGACGCAGCTGAACAAGAAGCCTTCACAGCTTTCAGGCGGACAGCGCCAGAGGGTTGCGATGGGAAGAGCCATTGTCAGAACGCCGAAGGTCTTCCTGTTCGACGAGCCGCTGTCCAACCTTGATGCAAAGCTCAGAGGCTCCACAAGAAGGGAGATCCTTCTTCTGCACAAGAGGCTGAAGGCCACAATGCTCTACGTTACCCACGACCAGACAGAAGCTCTGACGCTTGCTGACAGGATAGTCTGCATGTCCATGGGTCATGTCCAGCAGGTGGGTACACCGCTTGAGCTCTACGACAATCCTGCCAACCTGTTCGTGGCATCGTTCATTGGCCTTCCTCCGATGAACTTCTTCGACGTCAAGGTCTGCGGAGACTTGCTTCAGGGCGATGGCTTCAGCGTTGGTCTGGATGACGTACAGAAGCGGACGCTTGCGGCCCACCAGGGCAAGGTCATTGTGCTTGGCGTCAGGCCTGAGGACTTCGTCGAGGGCGGCGACATCCCTGTGAAGGTCATGACGAACGAGAACCTCGGGATGAACACCCTTGTCCACGGGCACGTGTCCGACGACCAGGGCAACCATGACAGGATCACATGCAAGTTCCGTGGCTGGTGCAACTACAGAAACGGTGACATCGCAAAGGTCGCGGCGAAGAGGATGCACTTCTTCGACAAGGAGACCACGGTGGCCATCAAGGAGGGGAACTGACCATGAGTGACAAGAAGACAAACGGATTCAAGGAGTTCATCAGAAAGACTGTGGTCTCCCTCAAGAGAAAGCCGCACAGAATACCTCTGATAGCGATGGTCTGGTGCTTCCTCTGGTATTCCTTCCACCTTTCGGTGGTGTCGAACACCACGGCCAAGATAAACGGACCGGGAATGGGCCTCTACGGCTTTGTGACGATGCTCTTCTCGATGCTGTCGC
>JAFVFA010000176.1 GCA_017475725.1 Spirochaetales bacterium | reverse complement strand
GTGGCGAAGAAGGCGGAGAAATCGTGGCAACAGGCTCTGTACAGGACATCAAAGACTGCAAGAGGAGTGTGACTGGAAGATTCCTCTGATCAGCGGTTGACCTTGGAGAATGGGCAGGAGGAGGGAGTGGTGAGCTCCCTGTCTATAGTCGTGGCGGGAATCCTCACCGTCATGGAGGTTCTTCTTGTAGGGAACCTTGTGTGACCTACAGCAGAGGTTCTTTTCTCAGATATTCCGCCAGGTGGGGTACAGCAAAGACAAGTTCTCCTCTCCTTGGGGACTCTACTATGCCGGCATCGATCAGTCGCCTCCTGTACTGCTGGAACGATGGTGCCTTGTTGCCCAGTTTTTCCATAAGCTTTGGAACACTTATTATCTCCCCTTGCTCTGCCATGGCTTGAAGGTAGAATCTGTCACTGTCTGAAAGAGGGGACAGGATCGGAAGGAAGACATTGTTCTCCATGTCCTCTATGGCAGCCTCTCCAGCCTTACAGAGTGTGTCCTCATCAATCGCATGCGAGGTTCTTGTGAACTGTACGATGTAGTATCCGAGCAGTTGCATCATGTAAGGAATGCCACTTGTCCTCTCAGCTGCCTGTTTTATGATCTCATCACTGAAACCAATGCCCAAGGATGTAAATGCATGCTCAAAATATGCTTCAATGGATGACAATGACAAAAGGCCAAGTCGTACCTTGTTTGCCCTGTTGAGGAATGTCAGCACCTTGTCGTTCAGTATGCCTGAGACGGCATGTGGAAGACCTGCCATTGCAATGGCTATGTTCTTCCCATCTCCGACAAGCTCCTGATAAGAAGCAGCTATCTCTCTCATTTCAGGTGAAGTTCTGACTTCATCTATGAGCATGAGAATCCCCTTGCCCTTTTCTGCAAGACGATCACAGAGCATGGACATTTTTGCTCTGAAGCCGAATTGCTTGCGGGTCTCTTCGGAGAAGGTCAATCCGAATGAAAAACCGAAAGCACCCGCATTCACTCCCGTTATGCGCTTCCTGTCTTCTTTGAAGAAGGCAGATCCCTTGAGTTGAATCTGCTCTATTATCTCCTCAGCCAACCCCTCATGTGCAGTCGCACGGACTGCAAGAAACCCGTTCTGACTGGCTCGATCTTCAAGTTCAAGCAGGAGCGCGGTTTTCCCCATTCCCCTTTGTCCAAGAAACAATGTGCACCGTTCACGTGAACCTATTGGTTCCTTCAAACCGTGGACAAAAGACGCTATCTCTCCATCTCTGCCGACAATGCATTCAGGTTTGTTCCCGAATGTCGGCTGGAAGAACAGTGTTTGCTTTTCGGTTCCTTTCATTTTCTTTAATTACCTTTAATTTTCTTTCATTTCATTTAATTGGCTTTATTCTACGCCAACATTATCCAATTGTCTACTGAAAGCGTTGGTATTATAATGTATCGTGATTGACTACATGTCGTGGAGGAAGGCGATGGGTAAGGCCGATGAATTGGGATTCTCTCTTGAGCGCACGCTGAGAAGAGACCGCCCTGATCTTCACAGGGTATTCACCAGCAACGTGTTCATCCTAAACAGGATATTGGGCAACTACAAGATAATGTTCCCCGAATACACCGACCACACCATTCTGCACAGCATGACGGTCCTTGACTTCTGCAATCTGATTGTCGGCGTGAACCAGGTGGACATGTTGAACGCAGACGAGATATTCATCCTGATGATGGCCAGCTATCTCCATGATACAGGCATGGGCATAACGGAGAAGGACTACCAGACGTTCAAGGATTCAATCGATTACGGCGACTACTTCAAGACCCATCCCAACAGCACCACAGCGGAGATCATAAGGGACTTCCACCACGAGTTCAGCGGTCTGTTCATAAGAAAGTACGCCGGTCTGTTCGACATTCCGTCAGAGGAGCATCTGTTTGCGATAGTCCAGGTCTCAAGGGGCCACAGGAAGACGGACCTTCTGGATGAGAGCCAGTATCCTCTGGACTTCAAGGTCCCCTCCGGCAACACCGTCTGCCTGCCGTACCTTGCCGCTCTGATCAGATTGGCGGATGAGATTGATGTTGCGGCATCAAGGAATCCGATCCTCCTCTATGACATCGAGAGCCTTCTCAACGAAATATCGATCCTGGAGAATCTGAAGGTGAGGGCTGTGAAGGCCCTTCTGACGACCGAGGACTCCTTCACTCTGATGGCTGATACGGATGACGACAGGATCTACAGCGAGCTTCAGATTGTCAGGGACAAGATGCAGAAGACCCTGGACTACTGCAGAACCGCAGTCAATGGGAGAACCCCATACACCATAACCCAGACCAAGGTTCTGCTCAAACGGGTGGAGGAGGCCGTATAGGTGCTCAAAAGGCTGTTCTTCAAGCTTCTGCCCATCCAGGTCCTCATAATCGCCATGGGATCTATAAACTCGATAGTCGACGGGGCAATAGCCGGAAGATTCATAGATGCCGCCTCTGTGGGTGTGGTGGGCCTCCATTACACCTTTGTCAATGTCATCGATGCTGTAGGGGCGATCCTTCTGGGCGGTTCATCCATTCTGTGTGGAAAATACATGGGCAGGGGAGAGCTTGAGAAGACCAACGGGCTCTTCTCCCTGAACCTTTCCATCTCGTTCATTGTCGGTTCTGTCCTGACCGCGGTCAGCTTGCTGATCCCGCGGCCATTGGCCAGGATGCTTGGTGCCAGCCCGGACCTTGAATCTGCCCTGGTCTCCTACATACGCGGCTACGGTTTCGGCATAGTTCCGCTGATTATGTCCAAGCAGATCGCAATGTTCCTGCAACTTGAACGCAAGAGCAGAATAGGCTATGCGGGGGTTGCGGCGATGATTCTCTCGAACATAGTGCTGGACGTGGTGTTTGTCAGTCTCCTGGACATGGGAACCTTCGGCATCGCCTTCGCAACAAGCATCGGCAACTGGCTCTATCTGCTGATAATGCTCCCGTATTACTTCACAAGGAAGGCCCAGCTCTCGTTCTCCTTCTCCAGCATCGATTTCTCCCAGACCTGGCCCCTGCTGAAGACAGGCTTCCCGGGAGCCGCTCTGATCTTCTATCTTGCAATGAGGTCCCTTTGCCTGAACATCATACTTCTGAAGTATGCAGGGAACGACGGTCTGTCCGCACAGGGTGCCTTCGGAATGGTGTGTGGCCTGATCGTGGCGCTCTGCCTTGGGATTGGGGCCGTTGTCAGGATGATGTCCAGCGTGCTTGAGGGTGAGGGTGACAGGGAAGGCATAAGGGCTGTGATGAGAACCGCCCTGACGAAGGCCATGCTGATGTGCCTTGTCCTTGCCGTGCTTCTGGTCCTGCTCTCAGGCCCGATAGCCTCTGTCTTCTTCTCCGACAGGGACTCCAATGTGTATGCGCTTACCAGGCAGCTCTTCATCATCTACTCCATGTGCCTGCCGTTCATACTTCTGATACAGGTGTTCAACAACTATCTTCAGGCTTTGGGGCATCATCTGATTGTGAACATCCTGTCCTTCCTTGACGGCTTCCTTTCAATGGTCGGTCCATCATTGCTGCTTGCCCCTTCCCTGGGTGCCCTTGGAGTGTGGCTTTCCCATCCTATAGGCATGTTCCTGATTCTTGTTGTTATACTTGTCTACGCCTGCATATACAACAGGCATTTCCCGTCTTCGTTCGATGACTGGCTGTTCCTGCGCCCCGATTTCGGGGTTTCTGAGGATGACCAGCTGGAGATTTCCGCGCTGTGCAAGGATGATGCGATATCCGCCTCAATCAGGGTCCAGAGCTTCTGCGAAAGGCATCTGCTTCCACCAAGGATCTGCTATTATGCCGCCTTGAGCACGGAGGAGATGGTCATGAATGTCATAAACCATGGATTCAGCGCAGACAGCAGAAGTCACCAGGTCATTGTCAGGGCCGTGTTCTCCGATGAAGGTCTCCTTCTACGGATCAAGGATGACTGCATACCGTTTGACCCCAAGGAGCGCTATGTGCAGCTCGCTGAGGACCTGTACGGGAAGAACATAGGAATCAGGATGGTCATGAGGCTCACTGACGACATAACATACCAGAATCTGCTGGGTCTGAATGTCCTGACCATCCGGTTCCGTTCCGAAAGTCCGTCACTGCTTGTCTGATGTTATCATGTTCAGTCTCCTCTGCTGGGGCCAAT
>JAFVFA010000175.1 GCA_017475725.1 Spirochaetales bacterium | reverse complement strand
TGAAGAAATCTTTTCTATCGCCTGATTCCATTGAGAATGACCCTGGAAAGAGGTTAGCTTCCAACCATAGAGAGGGAAATGCCATGAAAACAGGAAACAGGAAAACAAAGAAAACGATTATCGCAATAGCCCTTGCCGTATTGGTCGCACTGCTTTGTGAAAGCTGCAGCGATGTGATCTCCAATATAACGGGCACAACAAGCAGTACCGGCAGCACGGCATCGGTATCCGGAACCGTGTACTACACAGAGGATGACGAGTTCTCAAAAAGGGATCTCAAACAGACTGCAGACCTTGCAGATGCCATATATTGTGAGGTTGCGGACGGAGAGGACATCACAATCACGGCCGCAGGTGTCTATGTGGTCAGTGGAAGCGCAACCGACTCCACAATCATTGTCGAGGCCGGTGACGAGGACAAGGTGCAGATAGTCCTGAACGGGGTGACGATCACCAATACAGACTTCCCATGCATCTACGTCAAGAGCGCAGACAAGGTGTTCGTAACAACTGCAGAGGACACAGACAACACACTCAAGGTCACAGGAGCATTCACATCTGACGGCGATACCAACACAGATGCTGTCATCTTTGCAAAGGACGACATCGTCCTGAACGGGGAGGGGACACTCAATATCACCAGCACCTACGGCAACGGCATCACCGGCAAGGATGACCTCAAGATCACAGGCGGCACCATCAGCATCACCTGCAAGCTCGATGCGATAGAGGCCCACGACTCCATCCGGATCGCAGGCGGCGACATCACAATCAACAGCAAGAAGGACGGACTTCATGCCGAGTACGACGAGGATGACAGCGTGGGCTACATCTACATCTGCGGCGGCACTCTGGACATCACGGCTTCGGACGACGGCATCCACGCCACAACGGTCGTGCAGATCGATGACGGTGAGATCGGCATCTCTGCCGCAGAGGGCATCGAAGGCACCTATGTCCTGATAAACGGGGGGACAATCACAATAAGCGCATCGGATGACGGGATCAACGCTGCCAGCAAGTCAACGGCATATTCCGTCGCAATCGAGATCAACGGCGGCACCATCACCATCAAGATGGGCTCCGGTGACACCGATGCCATCGATTCCAACGGGAACCTGTACGTGAACGGCGGCACGCTGAACATCACGGCCACATCAGCCTTCGACTACGATGGTGGAGCCAGTTACACCGGAGGAACCATCATCGTCAACGGACAGACGGTCAACACCATCACCAACTCGATGATGGGCGGAGCTGCCCAGGGCGGTTCAACACCTGGTGGACAGACCGGTGGACCAGGCGGAAGGTTCTGACACAAGCAAAGAACGATGATACCAAAAGCGGAGCGCAGCCCAGAAGGCTGCGTTCCTTTGTATTTTCAGACTTGACGTGTGAATTATAAAGAATTATAAAGGATTATAAAGAACTATAAATCGAAATTGAAATTATAAAGAATTATAAACCGATTTCTGAATTATAAATCGAGGAAAGAATGCAGAACCCTTTTACAACAACATTCAGTAAGATTCCCAGTGATACGTACATCCCGACCGAACAGGTTGCATCCATAATTGAAAACTTCAGTTACGAAAACCCTTCTGAATCGGTATTCAAGATCACAGGTGTAAGGGGAAGCGGAAAAACTGTTCTTCTTGCGAAGATCGAGAAGGAGATCTCAGAGGCAGACTCCGGATGGATCATATGCAGGCTGTCCCCTGCAAGGGATCTTCTACTTCAAATGGCATCCATCCTTGCAAAGGAAGGTCTGGCGGGGAAGAAAACAAAAAGCCATGGCTTCAACATCTCGGCAAGCGTTTTTGGAACCGGAGGAGGTTTCGGTATCACAGAAGAGAACAAGGAAGAACCGATGGACATAGGAATCGCTGTTGAAGCAATGCTTGTTGAGGCATCCAGACAAGGGAAGAAAATACTGGTAGGTATTGACGAAGTCTCAAAAAACAGGGAGATGGAAGTTTTTGCGTTGGAATTGGGGAAGTGGCTTCGTGCAGGTTATCCTGTCTACCTTGTCTGTACAGGACTCTATGAGAACATTGAGCAGTTGTCGAATGTGAAGAACCTGACATTCTTCAGACGTGCCACAACGGTGCAGACAAAACCACTGAACTTCATAAGAATGGTGGAAATGTACAGCAGGAAGCTTTCAATCCCACAGGAAACCGCAAAGCTGTTCGCGGCAACGACAAAAGGGTATGCATATGCATTCCAGGAGTTGGGTGTTCTTGCGTTCAAGAAGCTGAAAACCGATTCCTTTGATGACATAACCAGTGAACTGAAAGCGGAATTGTTCTCGTATGCGTATGAGAAAATCTGGGAAGAGACAACACCCGAAGAGAAAAACCTTCTCCTGATTCTATCGGATGATCGTGAGTTCTCACGGCAGGAGATAATGGAGACCATGAAGAATCCGCAGAACTACTCCGTCTACAGGGACAGGTTGCTGAGAAAAGGATTGATAAACGCAAACCGTGGAACAATAAGTCTTGCGCTCCCTTTCTTCGGCTCGTATATGGAAGAATACTGCAGATAACAGGGAAGGACATCACCATAGTCTCCACAGGAGGGCTTCTGACCGTTGTGGAGCTTCTTGAGAAGTTCGGACTTTCAGCGAAGGCCATCGCCGCCAGAGCCATGGCCATGATTTGAGGAGATTGAATATGAAGGATTACAGAGACGAGGCATACAGACTTCTTAACGAATGGAGAGGCGACAGCTACGCAATGGGTATCGGCTGTCTGGACAAGATAGGTGAAATGGCGGCCTCCTATGGAAACAGGGCCATGGTCGTCGCCAACCGCAGCAGCATGTCCAATGTCGAGAAGGTGGTTCTTCCCAGTCTCGGAGCCGCGGGCGTGGAACTTGCCGGCGGTGCGGTCTGTCCTGGCGCACGACCGAATGCGCCCAAGGAGGATGTCTACAGGATAGCCGAGTTCGCAAGAGCCTGCAGACCTGACTGCATAGTGGCAATGGGAGGCGGTTCGACCATAGACTGCTGCAATGCCGTCTCAGTTCTCGTCTCCCTTGGTGAGACCGAGATAGACGGCTATTTCGGAACCGGCAAAGTCTCCAAGGCCGTTGAGGAGAAGGGGGTTGGGCTTCTTCCCGTCATCGCGGTGCAGACATCATCGTCCTCCGGTGCGCATCTGACCAAGTACTCAAACATCACGGACCTGTCAGTGGGGCAGAAGAAGCTGATTGTGGACCCGGCAATAGTACCTGCCAAGGCCCTTTTCGATTACGGGGTGACATGCTCTATGCCCAAGGGTGTGACCATAGACGGTGCTCTGGACGCTGTGTCGCACACGTTCGAGGTCTTCTGCGGTGCCAAGGGCGATGCCTTTGACAAGGTCAGGGACATAATCGAGTGCGCCCTGAACCTTGTGATCGAGAACGCCAGGACCGCCATCGACGAACCGGGCAACGCCGCCGCAAGGGAGGCGCTCGGTCTTGCGGCCGACCTTGGCGGCTATGCGATCATGGTGGGAGGGACCTCAGGAGGTCACCTGACATCGTTCTCCCTTGTTGACGTTGTGGGCCACGGCACCGCATGCGGAATCATGAACCCCTACTACGCGGTCTTCTACAGCAAGGCCATACAGAGACAGCTCAAGGTTGTGGGCTCCATCTATGCCAGGCACGGCTTCCTGGACGGGGACCTTGATGGACTTGAGGGCAGGGCCCTGGCAGAGGCGGTCGCAGGTGCGATGATCTCTTTTGCGAAGTCGATCGGTGCCCCGACCAAGCTCTCCGACCTTCCGGCCTTCAGCGAGAAGGTGCACATCACACGTGCCCTGTCCGCAGCCAAGGACCCCGATCTGAAGATGAAGCTGCAGAACATGCCGGTGAGCATGACTGCAGATGATGTGGACGAGTACATGGGACCGATCCTCACGGCCGCAGCCCGTGGCGATCTGTCGCTGATCAAGGAGATGTGACCTGATGGAGATCCAGAACCCCGTTTCCCGAAACCTGCCGCCTTTGGTCCTTCCGGAGGGGACCGCAGTCCTTTCAATGAAGGAGGACAGGGCCCTTCCCGACGCTGAAACCGAGGTCCGCAAGGCTCTGGAGCATCCGATAGGCTCAGACAGCCTGCTGGATGTGGCTCTCTCGAAGAAGAAGGCAAATGCCCGCGCCACAGCCTGCATACTGGTCTCCGACAACACCAGACCCGTGCCTTACAAGGGCGGAACCGGGATTCTGATGCCAATAGTGAGGACTCTGCTGCAGGCAGGATACGGGAAGGATGAGATTCTGGTGCTTGTTGCCACAGGCATGCACAAACCCATGTCTGAAGGCGAACTCAGGGCGATTCTTGATGAGGAGGTCTTCAACCTGGGGCTGCGGATCGAGAACCATGAACCTTCCAACCCGGATCTTCTGACCTTTGTCGGCAAGACGTCCAGGGGCACAAGGGCGGTCATAGACAGCCGCTACATGAAGGCGGACCTCAAGATAGCCACGGGCCTTGTGGAGAGCCACTTCATGGCAGGAGCTTCAGGCGGCAGGAAGGCCATCTGCCCGGGGATCATAGGGGAGGAGTCCACCTACGTGTTCCACGGACCTGAGCTGATGGCCCATCCAATGGCCACAGACCTTGTGATAGACGGCAACCCTGTGCATGAGGAGAGCCTTGCAGTGGCGAAGCTGGCAGGGATGGACTTCCTTGTGAACGTCACACTCAACGGCAATTTCGAGATAACAGGTGTGTTCGCAGGGGATATGGAGCTTGCCCACAGGGCGGCGGTGGCCAAGATCAGGGATGCCGTCTCCATAGACATCGACAGGAAATATGACATAGTGGTAACCCACGGAGGCTATGTTGGAATCAACCACTACCAGACCGCCAAGTGCGCTGTGGCCGCAATGGGGGCTCTGAAGAAGGGCGGCTATCTTGTGGTCATATCCGATCTGAAGGACCGCAAAGGCATTGTCGGTTCCCCCAACTACAGGACCACGCTGGCCCTCCTGCATCTTCTGGGACCTGAACGGTTCCTGGACCTGATAACCTCCAAGGACTGGACCTTCCTGCCTGAGCAGTGGCAGGTCCAGCAGTGGGCAAAGGTTTTCTCCCTGATTGGAGAGGACCACATGTACTACTATGCTCCGCAGCTGGGCGATGAGGACTTCAGCCTTCTGCCTGGAAGGAACGCAGGATCCCTTCAGGGCGTCACAGGCTTCAGAGAGGCTGTCTGTGCGGCCATAGAAGATGTAAAAAGGCGGACAAACATGCAGAATCCGGCAATCTGCTATCTATCAGATGGGCCTTATGCGATTCCTGTGCTAATATGATCTCATGAAGTCAAGCATCGTTGTTGCCTCCAGCCATGCCGCGCCGGAGGCTTTCGCCGTTCTCAGGGGTTTCGATGAAGCGTCAGCCATAGCCCATGACCTTGGCTATGACGGGGTCGAGCTTGCACTCAAATGCGCGGAAGAGGTGTCTCTGGGCAGCATCTCCAGATCTCTTCAGCAAAGAGGGTTGGAGGTGTCGGCCATCTCGACCGGGCAGGTGTTCAGCTCCTGCAATCTGATGTTCACTGACGGTGATGCCGAGAGACGGTCTGCTCTTCTGAAGCTTTTCAGTTCATTCATTGACCTTGCCGCAGAGCTTGGATGCCCTGTGAACATAGGCAGGGTCAGGGGCTGTCTTGGGGACGGGGACAGCTCTGCAAGGCGCATGAACGCGGTTGACGGTATCCGCAAGGCCCTTGACTATGCAGAGCTCAAGGGTGTGACCCTTCTGCTTGAGCCTGTGAACAGGGCGGAGATAGACTTCATAAACAGCATTCCTGACGCAATGGAATTCATCGCTGCTCTGGACAGGCCCAACATCGCTCTCATGCCTGATTCCTACCACATGAGCATAGAGGATCCGGACATTGCCTCTGCTCTGACAATGGCAGGTGGACTGGTCAGGTACATGCACATCGCTGATTCCAACAGACAGGCCCCAGGCAAGGGGAACATCGATTTCAGAGGTCTGTTCCGCACTCTCAGGTCAATTGGATATGACGGTTGGTGCACTGTGGAATGCCTGCCGGTACCCGATCCGATCACCGCTGCCCGTGAATCCGTCGATTCCCTGAGAGAGCTTTTCAGATGCTGAAGGAAGAGGTCTACAACGCCGTGAAGCTGATACCCAGGGGAAAGGTCTCCACATATGGGGATATAGCTGCATACCTGGGGAACCCCAATCTTGCCAGGGTGGTTGGCAATGTGCTTCATGTGAACCCCTATGAGGGCATTGTGCCTTGCCACAGGGTTGTGAACGCAAAGGGACATCTTGCCCGGAACTTCGGTTTCGGTGGACTTGAAGGGCAGCGACGGAGACTTGAGGAAGAGGGTGTGGTGGTCACGGACGGCAAGGTCGATCTCCGGGAATACCGATTCCAGCTCTGCTGAAATGGTCGTAAATTTTCTTTTTCCAGCATTCTCTGACCATTTTTCATTTGCGAGTGGTCGTAAAATGCTTGGTTCGCTGGTTTTACGACCACCTTCCAACTTGAGGACCGTAAAGCTGACAATCAGCATCTGGGAATGAAAAAACCGAAAAATTTTATCTCGTTACAATCAAATGATTTGACTTCTGTTATCATGCCTTGT
>JAFVFA010000174.1 GCA_017475725.1 Spirochaetales bacterium | reverse complement strand
TGAGGAACTTGCCGACACCCTGACAGCGATCAGCGTAGTGGCAGGAAACCTGGCGAAACGGATCAGAAAGACAAAGACAGGAGAAAAGACAAATGAGGATAAAGATCGAGATTGATGACAAGAGCATAGAGAAGATCGTGGATATGTTCAGAAACACGGTCGGTTCTTCAATGAACATGGAAAAACAGCCTGAGCCGGAAAAGGAGAGCACGCCTGAAGCAGGGAATACAGAACACGAGGAGCCTCAGGAGGAGATCCGGCATTACACATTCACCGAGGTGAGGACGATCCTTACAGACAAGTCCCGCGAGGGTTACACCGACCAGGTCAAGGCACTTGTGAAGAAGTACGGCTCAGGAAAGCTCTCGGATGTGAAGCAGGAGAACTACGCGGATCTCGTGCTTGAGGCACAGTTCGTCTGCAGACCACCCTTCACCCGTGAGGAAGTCGCAAAGCGCATCGAGGAGCTGAAGACGGAGGGATACTCTGATGAGCTTCCCGGACTGCTTGACCACCACTATGCGACATCCGCAGAGGACCTGAAGGAGGACTACTTCGCTTCCTTCATGCGTGACGCCTGGAGGCTGGACCATGCCGGGTGCTAAGCATGCTATCCTCTCCCCTTCGGCATCACACATCTGGCTCCGCTGCACCAGGGCCCCGAGGATGTGCGAGGACCTGCCGGATCAGCAGACGGATTATGCCAGACAGGGCACACAGGCACACAGCCTCTGCCAGTACAAGCTGGAGAAGGCCCTCGGCTATGACGTCAGGGATCCCAGGGAAGAGCTTGATCTGCTGGATGAGGAGATGGAGTCATGCAGCGACGACTACGTCCAGTTCGTCATGCAGCTTCTATCCGAGATGAGACAGACATGCAGCGATCCCGTGATCCTCATCGAGCAGAGACTGGACTTCTCCGAGTGGGTGCCGGATGGCTTCGGCTACGGTGACTGCATCCTTGTCGCGGACGGAGCCATACACGTGATTGATTTCAAGTACGGTGAAGGCGTCCTGGTCGATGCCAGGGAAAACAGCCAGATGATGTGCTATGCCCTTGGTGCGATCAACCTGCTGGACAACCTGTATGACATCAGCAGCGTGTCCATGACCATATTCCAGCCAAGGCGAGAGAACGTCAGCACATGGACGCAGGACAAGTTCGAGCTCCTCGGATGGGCGGATACGGTCCTGAAGCCTGCAGCAGATCTGGCTTACAAAGGAGAAGGCACCTTCTGCGCCGGTGAGCACTGCCGCTTCTGCAGGGCAAGAGCCACGTGCAGGGCCAGGGCTGAGTACAACCTGGAGCTCGCACGCTACGACTTCGCGATGCCGGACACGCTCGAGGATGATGAGATATCAGCGATTCTCTCCAAGATCGACTCACTCACCTCCTGGGCTGCTGACATCAGGGAGTATGCCCTATCCCAGGCGCTCTCAGGAAAGCACTTTGAGGGATTCAAGGTGGTGAACGGAAGATCCGTCCGTAGGTACACAAGCGAGACGGATGTAGCAAAGGCTGTGACCGATGCGGGCTTTGATCCGTATGAGAGAAGCATCCTTGGCATCACAGCTATGACCAAGCTGCTGGGAAAGAGGCGGTTCGAGGAGATTCTGGGACAGTTCGTCATCAAGGCTCCCGGAAAGCCCACCCTTGTGCCGGAGAGCGACAAGCGCCAGGCAGCCAACTCAGCAAAAAACGATTTCAGTGAAACGGAGGACAATTGAATGACAAACGAAATCAAGAAGAATTCAAACCCGATGAAGGTCATCACAGGCCCCAGAACAGTGTGGAGCTACGTCAATGCCTGGGAGCCCAAGGCAATCGAGGGCGGGACCCCGAAGTACAGCGTAAGCCTCATCATCTCCAAGGACGACACAAAGACGATCCAGCGCATCAAGGCTGCAATCCGTGCAGCTTATGAGGAGGGAGCGGGAAAGCTCAAGGGAAACGGCAAGACAGTACCTCCCCTTGATGTCCTCAAGACCCCGCTGCGTGACGGTGACCGCGAGAGACCGGATGATCCGGCCTATGCGAACGCGTATTTCGTGAACGCCAACAGCACGCAGAAACCGGACGTCGTGGATCGCGACCTACAGCCGGTCATCGAGAGATCAGAGGTCTACAGCGGCGTCATGGGCAGAGCCTCAATCAGCTTCTATGCTTTCAACTCGAATGGCAACAAGGGCATCGCCTGCTCGCTGAACCATCTCCAGAAGATGTATGACGGCAAACCCCTGGGAGGCAAGAGCTCCGCTGAGGATGACTTTGCGGATGTCGATGACGACGAGGATTTCCTCGGTTGACCGGAACGGGCGGTGGCATTGCTGCCGCCCTGACCAATAGGAGACAATCATATGCCTATATCACTTCAAGTATTCCTTATCATCAGCGGCATAATCTGGCTCGTGTTCATGGACGCGGCGGCGATATGCCTGAGCATCGATTTCATCTGTGACAAGATCAGGGAGCACAGGAAGAGACGAAATGAGAAGCCTGTCGATAGATATTGAGACCAAATCAGGAGTGGACCTCGCCCGGTGCGGGGTCTACCGTTATTGTGAGGACCCCCTGTTCGGCATACTGCTCTTCGGCGTATCCGTGGACGGCGGCCCTGTTGAGGTGTACGACCTTGCCTGCGGAGAGAAGCTTCCCGACCAGCTCATCTCCGCCTTATCGGATACAACTGTCCTGAAGTCCGCATTCAATGCCTCATTCGAGCGCATCTGCATCTCTGCATGGCTCAGAAGAAACCACCCCGGCATGCTCATGGGCTACGGCATCGACGGAGAGAGCCTTCCGTATCTTGACCCGTCAGGCTGGCGCTGCACTATGGTCTGGAGCGCATACCTTGGGCTTCCCCTCTCCCTGGCAAATGTCGGCAGGATCCTCAAGCTTGAGAACCAGAAAATGAAGGAAGGTTCCGACTTGATCCGCTACTTCTGCTCCCCATGCAGGCCGACCAAGACAAACGGCGGACGTACCTGGAATCTGCCGGAGCATGCGCCTGAGAAATGGGAGCTCTTCAAGAGGTATAACCGGAGAGACGTTGAGGTCGAGATGCAGATCCAGCAGAGACTGTGCAACCACCCCGTCCCTGCAACCGTATGGGATGAGTGGCATCTTGATCAGATGGTCAATGACCGTGGCATCAGGTTGGACATGGATCTGGTTCACAGCGCCATCAGGCTCGATGGGCTCTCAAGCTCCGAGGTCTCAGAGCGAATGAGGCAGCTGACCGATCTGGACAACCCCAACAGCGTGGTCCAGATGAAAGGTTGGTTAAAAGAGAACGGGCTTGAGACCGACACCCTTGGAAAGAAGACCGTCCAATCATTGATCAGGGAGTCCGGAGGAAAGATACGTGAGATACTGGAGCTCAGGCTTCAGATGGCGAAAAGCAGCGTGAAGAAGTACCAGGCGATGGAGGATACGGTATGCTCTGACAGCAGGGCTCACGGCATGTTCCAGTTCTATGGGGCCAACCGGAGCGGACGCTGGGCAGGCCGCCACATACAGCTTCAGAACCTTCCTCAGAACCATATCCATGACCTGGAGAATGCCAGAGATGTCCTGAAAACCGGTGATTACGACCTGATGAAGACCTTGTTCGACGATGTGCCTGACACCCTGTCGCAGCTTATCCGCACCGCTTTCATTCCCAGGGAAGGATACAAGTTCATAGTCAGTGACTTCTCCTCCATCGAGGCCAGGGTCCTTGCATTCCTGGCGGACGAGAAATGGCGCATTGATGTGTTCAGGAACAACGGGGACATATACTGTGCCTCCGCATCTGCAATGTTCAAGGTCCCTGTCGAGAAACATGGACGAAATGCAGAGCTGCGTCAGAAAGGCAAGATCGCAGAGCTGGCACTAGGCTATGGAGGATCGGTCGGTGCCCTGAAGGCCATGGGAGCCATTGAGCTCGGGCTCAAGGAAGAAGAGCTGCAGCCGCTGGTGACATCCTGGAGAAACGCGAACCCCGGCATCGTCGGTTATTGGTGGGAGATTGATTCCGCCGTGAGAAAAGCCATCTCTGAGCGGATTCCGACCTCTGTGGGTATCATCAGCTTTGAGTGCCGCAAGGGAATGCTGTTCATCACACTCCCCTCCGGACGTATACTATCCTATGTCCGTCCACGGATCACTGTCTCGGATGACGGACGTGAGAGCATAACCTATGAGGGAACCGGGCTGAACAAGCATTGGGAACGCATCGAGTCATATGGCCCGAAGTTCGTGGAGAACATAGTACAGGCAATCTCCAGGGACATACTGGCCTATGCCATGAAGAATCTAAGGGACTTGAGGATAGTGGCACATGTGCATGATGAGCTGATCATAGAGTGCCCTTTAGACACTAGAGTTGAAGAAATTTGTGGTGAAATGGGCAAAACTCCGAAATGGATTGAGGGCCTGCATCTGAGGGCGGACGGGTACGAGACGATGTTCTATAAGAAGGACTGACCCTGTATTGGCCCATTAAGAAAACAAAGAATTACTTAATCTTTTAGGATATTAAGATTAATAGGTAACTCGTGGTCTTTTTCAATGCAATAATCCCCATCAAATATCCTTGAATACCAGATTGAAAGAAGGTGGTCATCCATCTCTTGCCATTCCATGTAATTATCTGAATAAGCTCTTTCAAAGTAATTGATCATCTCTTCTTCGGTGTTGAAAAACAACCAACCATCAAATGTTTCACCACAAAACAATGAACCATTAATGTGATCAGGTAATTCAAGAATAATGTCCTTAAAGTTATCAAACTCTAATTCATCATAAAACAGATCTTCAATGGAAGTTCCCCGGATATCTTCTATTGATAGGACATTGCTTTTTAGCTTCAATTTTATTGAAGCCAAAAACTCATCAGAGCAATTCTTTAACTCAACAAATCTACAAGGTTCATCACATGAAATATAGCCATAACCTTCGGAGTTTATCCATATTTCCCTTTCTGTAAACCCGATATCTTCCCAGCTACCTGGCCAAAACACGCATAATCTCAATCGTGACAATTGCTCTAGAATTGAATTGCGATCCATTTTTCCTTCCTTGATCTAGTTGTTCCGGTAAAGGCAAGACCTTTTTCACAGCACACTGGCAACATCACTATGAAATACGATATTTTCTTTCCCGATAGTGATTATCATTTTATTATCTTCAATCCTAATATCTTCCTCATCCCCTGGAAGAGCAGTTAATTCTTTAGGCTCTGTCACAACAAATGGTTGGTTTTTGACGAGAAATAGCGTATAATAATAGTAAGAAACAGTACCACCGAAGGAGGTAATTGGATATGCCTACTATCAAAGACGCATTAGATATTATCGGTAAGTTGACTGTCGCAGAGCAGGAAAGCCTTAAAACAATGC
>JAFVFA010000173.1 GCA_017475725.1 Spirochaetales bacterium | reverse complement strand
ATGTAGTCATCGAACTTCATGTAGCGGTCGATCAGCCCCTTCGGAGTGAACTCGATTATGCGGTTGGCTATGGAGTCCACGAACTGGTGGTCGTGCGAGTTGAAAAGTACCACACCGGAGAAGTCGATGAGACCGTTGTTCAGGCTCTGGATGGCCTCAAGGTCAAGGTGGCTTGTAGGCTCGTCGAAGATCAGGCAGTTGGCGCCCTCAAGCATGAGCTTTGCAAGCACGCAGCGAACCTTCTCGCCTCCGGAGAGGACCAGACAGCTCTTCAGAGCCTCGTCGCCCGAGAAGAGCATCCTTCCGAGGAATGAGCGGAGATAGGTCTCGTCCGCATCCTCGATGTACTGGCCAAGCCAATCCGTGATAGACATGTCCTCGCGGAACAGGCTGTCGTTGTTCTTCGGGAAGTAGCCCTGCGATGTCGTGACACCCCAGAGATATTCACCTGAATCCGGCTCCATGTTCCCGGAGATGATCTCGAACAGCACAGACTTGGCGAAGTGGTTGGGACCCACGAATGCGATCTTGTCCCCGTTGTTCACCAGCAGGTTCAGGTTGTCCAGGACCTTCTGCCCATCGACGACCTTCGTCAGCCCCTTGATCTCAAGGATGTTCTTGCCGCACTCGCGGTTGGGCTTGAAGGCCACATACGGGAAACGGCGGCTGGACGGCTGGATGTCATCGATCGTCAGCTTGTCGATCAGCTTCTTGCGGCTTGTGGCCTGACGCGCCTTGGCCACGTTGCTGGAGAATCTCAGGATGAACTCCTTGAGCTCCGCGATCTTCTCCTCCCTTCTCTTCTTCTCGTCCTTCATCTGCTTCGCGATCAGCTGGCTGGACATGTACCAGAAGTCGTAGTTACCTACGTAGAGCTGGATCTTGCCGAAGTCGATGTCCGCAATGTGCGTACACACTGTATTGAGGAAGTGTCTGTCATGGGACACGACGATGACCGTGTTGTTGAACTCGCTCAGGAAGTCCTCAAGCCAGTGGATGGACTCCAGATCCAGGTGGTTCGTAGGCTCGTCCAGAAGCAGGATGTCCGGATTGCCGAAAAGCGCCTGAGCAAGCAGGACGCGGACCTTGACGTTGTCCTCGACATCCTTCATGAGCTTGTCGTGCATCGGGACAGGGATTCCAAGACCGTCGAGAAGGACACCGGCATCGGCCTCAGCCTCCCAGCCGCCAAGCTCTGCGAACTCGCCCTCAAGCTCGGCTGCCCTTATGCCGTCCTCCTCGGAGAACTCATCCTTGGAGTAGATCTCATCCCTCTCCTTGCGGACATCGTAGAGCTTCCTGTAGCCCATGATGACAGTGTCCAGGATGCTGTATTCGTTGAAAGCGAAGTGGTCCTGCCTGAGAACGGCCATTCTCTGACCGGGTGTGATGATGATCTCACCGGTGTCGGGCTCGATCTCTCCGGAGAGGATCTTCAGGAATGTTGACTTCCCCGCACCGTTTGCGCCGATGATTCCATAGCAGTTGCCGGGTGTGAACTTGATGTTGACGTTCTTGAAGAGAACCTGTGTTCCGAATGACAGGGAGATGTCAGAAGCAGTAATCATCGCTTACCTCTTATACATGTTATTACTATTGAACCAGTCAAGCATACAGAATCTTCGCCCTTTTGCATATAGCAGGGGGCAAAAAGAAAGGCTGCCGAATCTCTTCAGCAGCCCTTTTAGTCCCAAGGGGAATCGAACCCCTGTTTAGAGACTGAGAATCTCCCGTCCTAACCCCTAGACGATGGGACCATCTAGTCTTGTCTGGTACTGGGATGGAGGGATTCGAACCCCCAAAGGCAGAACCAGAATCTGCAGTGTTACCATTACACTACATCCCAAAACGAACATGGTGAGAATACAAAAATCTCAATGTTCTGTCAAGGATTTTAGGAAAAACCTTGAAAAAAGTATTCCAGCAGCCGTTTTCACGCTTTTTTGAAAGCTGAAACCCTGGCTGATGCGGTCAGATCATACCCGGATCTGAATCCGTCGGCGATGTACCGGTAGCCAAGACCCGCGACCATTGCTCCATTGTCGGTGCAGAGCTTCAGGCTCGGGAACGAAACCTCATATCCATCATTCTCGAACGCCTTCAGAGAGCTGCGCACCAACGAGTTCGCTGCGACCCCTCCACCAGCTGAGATCCTCTTCAGCCCTGTGTCATGCAAGGCCTTCTCCACCCTCTTGATCAGCATTCCGACAGCAACGCGCTGGAAACTTGCAGCTATGTTCTCAGGGGTTGCAGGCTTACCTGTGCTGAAGATGTCCAACTGGTTGATCACAGCTGTCTTGAGCCCGGAATACGATATGTCATAGGGATGGTAGCTGCTGTTCATCTTAGGACCCGAGAACCTGAAAGCCATCGGGTCGCCCTTCTGCGCCAGACGGTCAATCATGACCCCACCCGGATATCCAAGGCCATAGTGTTTGGCCACCTTGTCGAAGGCCTCGCCTATCGCGTCGTCTACAGTGGTCCCAAGGACCTCGATGCTGTCGTAGCTGTCAACGCGGCAGATCACTGTATGGCCGCCCGACAGAAGCACTCCGAGATACGGA
Organism: Spirochaetales bacterium; assembly: GCA_017475725.1. Lineage (GTDB taxonomy): Bacteria > Spirochaetota > Spirochaetia > Sphaerochaetales > Sphaerochaetaceae > UBA9732. The sequence goes on along the minus strand of JAFVFA010000173.1, from coordinate 2,657 downwards.
TACTCCAGCGGGTGCTCTATCTGAGGGGCATAGAGATGCGCCCTGATATGGTCTATTCCGATGAACGGGACATCCAGAACCGAAGCCATTCCCTTTGCAAAGTTCAGTCCAACAAGGAGCGAGCCCAGAAGCCCAGGCCTGGCCGTTGCGGCTATGGCCCCTATGTCCTCTTTCCCTATCCCCGCCTGCATGACCGCAGCGTTGACGACCTGTGAGATCCACTCTGTGTGGAGTCTGGACGCAAGCTCAGGCACAACGCCGTCGAATGGTCTGTGAAGCTCTATCTGTGTTGCAATGACATTGGAAAGTATGTTCTTACCATCTTCCACGATGGCTGCCGAACACTCGTCACAAGAGGTCTCTATTCCAAGAACGTACATCAGATTTCCTCGTCCTCGAAGTCGTAGTCGTAATCGTCGTCATTGATAAGTGTCGGTGAGAACTTCCCGGCGAAGAACATGTCTATGAGTCGCTGCTGCGTAGCCTGGGGCGCCGCGTCATCGATGTAAGAGACAAGTTCCTTTGCAAGAGGCATTCCATAGACCTTTGCTCCCCTCTTGGGTTTCTTCGGGCTTATGAGTTCCTCTGCTGTGGGTACGATAACGATTTTGTTCATGGCTTAAAAGTACTGTCGAGTGGTCAAATAGTCAACAGACTTATTTACAAATCGGGATGAATTGGGTTATTCTTCCCTACGATGCCAGATTAGCTCAGGGGTAGAGCAGCTCACTCGTAATGAGCAGGTCAAGGGTTCGATTCCCTTTTCTGGCTAAGAAGAGAACCTCAGCCATGTGCTGGGGTTCTCTTTTTATATGCACCTCCTCCCCAAAAATGCTTGTTTTTCTGAAAAAAAGCGGTAAACATCCCTGAAAACCCCAAAAAAAAGGCGATTTTTGCTGAAAGCAGACTGAAGCGCCCTCTGCATCAACCCCTATCCAGGATCACCCTTGTCTGGTTAAGGCCCATGACATAGGAGAAGTCTATGCTGCTTGCGACCTTTGTCAGGACATCTATGTTGGAGAACTCCCCCACCGGTGCAGATGCAGTGTTGAACGGCTGACCTATGCTCCTGAAATAGATCAGTATCTGGTCATCCATTATCTTCAGAAGGACATCGATGTGGTCATCCTTGTCAAGGCTGCTGTGCTCCATGGTGTAGGATATCATCTCCTCCACTGAAAGTGATATCATCACCGACCTTCTCCTCTCTATGCCGTTGGAGACGCAGAACTCCTCCACCCTGCTGACAAGATCGAACGCCTTCGGGTCCTTCATGCGGACTGTGGCATCATAGACGGGAATGCTCTCAGGGTCGTTCTCCATAAGGAAAAGGCCCTCGAATCTGCCGTGAGACCTGGCGGAGATGATGGCATTGGCCGCAAGGATCCCCAGAAGAAGAAGGATCGAATTGGCGGTGAACGCCATCCAGATACCATTCACGCCAAACAGGCTTCCAAGAATCAGTGCCAGGGCGACTATGCCGACCACCCCATCTGTAACACTCACCAGAAGCGCATACACCTTCCTGTCCATGACCTGGAAATACGATATGAACACAAGGATGAAACCCCTGAAGATGAACATGAGGGACAGGATCCTGATACCCAAGGTGGCAGATGCGGTGTAGGCCGAAGGAATGTTGTATATGGAGAGCACAATGTTCGGAAACAGCTCGAACAAGGCAACAAGGACACTGTTCAGAAGCAGTTGGAGCAGCATTGTGGTCCTGAGAAGCAACCGGATCCCCTTGAAGTCCTTCTGCCCATACAGGGACGCCATTATCGGGGTCATGGCATCTATGGAGCTTCCAATGAGTATGGAGGCAATGGAGATGACCTGTATGCAGAGGGAGAAGACCGTCACACCCTCCATACCCGCCAGTCTGGCCGCATACCCGTTGCAGAAGGCAACCTTGATGCAGTAGCCGATCTGCCCCAGTGATGAACCGCCTCCTCTGGCGGTTATGGTGCCAAGCCGCTTGAAGTCCCTGATCCCTATCTTGGCGAAAGGAAGTACGATCCTCTTCAAAGCCACAAGGGCAATAAGGAAGAGCGCACTTGCCAAGTATCCTGTCAAGGTGGCCATGGCGGCACCCTTCAGACCTGTATGCAGGAAATGGATGTAGACATAGTCCATCACAAGGTTGACAGTGTTGGCTATGATGTTAATGGCGGTCCCGATTCTTGGACGACCCATTGCTGACATGAAGCATGTCACTGACATCAGAGGAATTATCAGCAGACCCGACATCACAAGGAACCTAAGATAGTCAGTGAATTCAGCCATTGATCCCGCATCATGGCACAGTGCCTTTGAGAGAGGTCCAAGGAACAGCATCCCCAAGGACACAAGCAAGAGGGTTGCAAACAAAGCGGCGCAAATTGTCACCGTATAGACCGTGCCGGCCTGCTTCCTGTCCTGTTTTCCGCAGGACTCGGCATAGATTATGGAACCGCCAACACCCAGGAACATGAAGGTGAACGAGAACACGAACATGACAGGGCTGGCCATGTTGACAAGGGCCATTGCATCAGAGCCCAGCATCTGTGAGACCAGAATCCCGTCAACGAACTCGTTGAGCGACATGGCAATGTAGCTTAGTATTGACGGAAGAAGGAATTGACGGTATTTACGCTCCAAGATGAAGCCATTTCTCT
>JAFVFA010000172.1 GCA_017475725.1 Spirochaetales bacterium | reverse complement strand
CCGGTCGTATCCAGCATCCAGGGCTTCAACCACATGGCGATCTATTCGCACGAATATGGAAGCCAGGACCTTGATCTGGTGTACGAGGGTATAGCGAATGACTCCAACCGCTTCACGATAAGGTGTGTGCTGGAGCTTGCAAAGCTGTTCGGCAATGGGACACCGGCCATACTGAGGCTGGACAACCTTGTGACTGGAGCCACCGTCATGGTCGACAGCACTGAGGCGCCCGTCCTTGACGGCTGCATACTGACCACGGCCGGGGAGCATACCATAAGTGTGGTGGCCCAGGGCTACACCGGAAGGGTATTCACCACAACGCTTGAGGGCGGAGAGGTCTCCGCACTGAACGCCGCGATGGTCCAGATGCACTTCCAGGCTCTGAGCATAGACAGCAGCCCTTCCGCCCAGGTCATCGTTGACGGTTCGGTTGTGGGGCAGACACCTATGGTGCTTGACCTGTACACCGTACCGCTGAACCTCAGGCTCACGGCCGATGGGTACAGCGACACCAACATGAGCATCCTCTCCAGGACGGGCGGCATAGATGTTGAGCTCAAGCCCGAGTGGATGTCGGTCAAGGGGCTTCTCAAGGAGAGGAAGGATGGCTTCTATGGGGCATTTGCACGGAGTCTTCTGATCTTCGGTGCAAAGATCGCATTAAGAAGCATAAACGATGGGTCCAATGCGGTGCTTTCCGGATTGGACATTGCAACAGATGCAGCCCTGACGGTCTCTATAGCAGACCTTGTGGGTTGCCTGATAGACTATTACAGACAAACGGAATACATAGCGAGGTAGACGGATGCTTTTCAAGTTCGGTATAGGAGCTAAGCTCAAGGCACTCTTCAGCGGATTCAGGAAGACTCTGGACCAGAGCTTCTTCGACAATCTGGAGGACCTTCTGATAGAGGGTGACTTCGGTGCCAAGAACGCCATGATGATAAGCGATGAGGTGAACGCACGCAAACCCAAGACTGAGGAGGAGTTCCTTGGTATAGTCAGGGAGCTTCTGGACGACAAGATCTCCGGTGTGGAGCTCAAGCCTAACAGGGACGAGCTTACGGTGTACCTTGTCCTGGGAGTCAACGGTGTAGGAAAGACAACCTCCATCGCAAAGCTTGCAAATCTATACAAGAAGGACGGTTACAAGGTGGTGCTTGCAGCCGGAGACACCTTCAGGGCCGCTGCAATCGACCAGCTTGAGCTCCATGCACAGCGCACCGGCACAAGGATTGTCAGACAGGAGAACGGAAGTGACCCGGGAGCCGTCATCTATGATGCCATTTCAAGTGCACAGGCAAAGGGTGACAACCTGATCCTCTGCGATACCGCAGGAAGGATGCACAACAAGGAGAACCTGGTCAAGGAGCTCCAGAAGATAGACAAGGTCATCCGCAACAGGGTCAAGCCCGAGAACTACAGGAAGATCCTTGTCATAGATGCCACCACAGGCCAGAACTCCATAAGCCAGGCCCAGATATTCAATGACGCTGTAGGTCTGGACGCACTGATCCTCACCAAGTACGACTCTGCCGCCAAGGCTGGAGCCCTGGTCCAGATCGGCATACCCGTCGCCTTCGTCGGTACGGGTGAGCACTACGATGACATCCATGTCTTCGACAAGGATGAGTTCCTGACCTCACTTGCAGGTCTTGGGGACAACGGCTGAGGTTGCAATTGAAGCGGTCTCTGTCAATCGCCGCCATGCTGATGGTCCTGCCATGCCTCTTTGCGACCATATACAGGTCGAATGAGCTTGGGCAGAGGCTTGAGGTTGCGGAAAGCATGTCCGAGACCGGTTATCTCCTTGATGTGCAGGAAGATGTGGAGTGCCTTTACCTTGACGGGAATCTGGTCCGCAGAACTGTGCGGAGCAACACTGAAAGCGGTGTTCTGATTGTGGAGGAGGACTGCAGGACCGACGTGACAAGCACAAGGCAGTACACGGACGGCCTTCTTGTCAGGGAGACCATAGGTGACACCTCAGTCTCCTATGGCTACATAGAAAACCATCTTGCATTCTGCAGCACATTCATCGGAGACGACCCCGAACCCGTTTCCATCATCTTCTTCCTCAGAAGCTCCGATGACGGGACACTGGTGGCTGTAAGGACAGAGGATGGGCTGAGGTTCATCTCCGACTCCTATCTTGTCCAGACGGGGTCACTCTACCAGATGGTATCAGGCAATCTGGTAGTCCAGGGTGACTACACGGTCAACGGGGACGGGACCATACAGCATCAGGAGGGCGGGACAACATACATCTACAGTGCGGATGGGCTTCTGCTTGAGACAAGGGAAGGTGATGTTGTGACGACATTCACCTACGATGGATCCATGCTGGCGTCAACGACAAGGATAGACGGCGGAACCACAGTCATTGAGACCTACCTGGACGGCAGGCTTTCGGAGACTCGGGTCCAGCAGAACGGCATCCTTGCCAGACAGACCCTCCATAGGGATGGAGGCAACGTCCAGGTCCTCTACTAGGACGGCCGCATTGTAGCCACCGTATATTACAGGGAAGACAACAGAACCGTTGACAGGATAGAATACAGATGATGTTCGTTTTGAAGTCCGCTTTCAGATACGCCTTCTCAAGGACAAGGGGCCAGAGGTCCACAAGTGTGATGATCCTTGTGGGCATTGCCATAGGCCTGATTGCGCTTCTTGTCATCTCGGCGGTGATGAACGGTCTGCAGACCGCACAGCTTGACCAGCTCAGGAACCTTGAGTCCTTTGACCTGATAGTAGACTCTGAGGTGCTCTCCAAGGAGGACGTCTCGGAGATGTCCGGTGTGGACCTGGCTTTCAACTTCATCGAGACCAACGTCCTGATAGTTGACAGGACCAGCGGCAACAGCACAAGCTCAAGGGTGCGAGCCTATGACGAGGACGTCTACTCAAGCGACAGGATGTCCGGCAGCTTCTTCAGGCTTACCCCGGAAGTGGATGATTTCAACGGTATCCTTGTGTCCTACACAATGAGGGGAAGTCTAGGCATGGGGGCAAGGGACGAGATCAAGGTCACATTCCTGAAGCCCGGCAAGACGGCCACCATAGTCCCGTACAGCAAGACGTTGCCCGTCAACGGCTTCTTCAGCACCAGAATGACAGAGTTCAGCGCCTCCACAGTCTTCATGGACTATGACGAAGTGGTAGGCATTCTTGGTGAGGATGACAGCAGGATTGGCGTCTATGTCAGTGGTAACCAGAACAAGGTGGTCAAAGCCATTCTGGAGAAGGATCCGGATGCCGGGATAATGACCTGGCAGGAGTACAACAGGGCCCTCTATTCAGCCTTGATGCTTGAGAAGACCATGATGTACATCTTCCTTGCGTTCATCTTCCTGATAATCTGCGTCAATCTGAAGAACTCCACAAGGAGGCTTCTGGCGAACAAGCAGAAGGAGGGGGCCATGTTACGTGCCATAGGCTGCAGCAGAAGGAAGGTCAACACAATCTTCCTTGGACAGGGCCTTGTGATCTGCCTGCTTGGGGAGATTCTGGGAGTCGTTGTGGGGAAGCTGGTGATAGCGAACCTGACAAGGATTCTGGCCTTTGTCGATATGCTTGCGTTCAAGGTGACCGGAAGCAGGACTGTCCTTGGTCTGATCCCGTTCAACGCCAGCATAGGCAACCTGGAGATCGCATTTGTCTGTCTGTTCGTCTTCTGCCTTTCCCTTCTGTTCACCGCCATCGGGTGCAGAAGGATATACAAATCAGAGATCATGGAGGTAATTCTGCATGCATCCTATTGAACTCATCTCCATAACAAAGAGATTCAAGGCCGCCGAGAAGGGCGAGGGAGAGATCACCATCCTTCAGGATGTCAACCTTTCCATAGTCCAGGGGCAGTCAACAGCCATAATCGGGAAGAGCGGCTCCGGCAAGAGCACCCTTCTGCATATAGCCGGAGGACTGGACAGCCCTTCGGAGGGTAAGGTCCTCTGCAACGGGACGGACTTCTCTTCCCTTGATGACAGAAGGCGCTCCGAACTGAGGAATCTGCACATAGGCTTCATCTTCCAGGCGAACCTTCTTCTGGAGGATTTCAACGCGCTGGAGAATGTTATGGCTCCCGCTCTGATTGCAGGCAGAAAGGCTTCGGAATGCAGAGAGCGAGCGGTTTCTCTGCTTGAGCGACTAGGCCTTGGTGAAAGGCTCAACCACCTTCCGGGGCAGCTTTCCGGTGGTGAGAAGCAGCGCGTGGCCATATGCCGTGCTCTGATGAACGAGCCGGAGGTCATACTTGCGGATGAACCTACAGGTGCCCTGGACGAGGACAACGCTGCGGAGGTAGAGAACCTTCTGCTTGATCTGGTCAGGGAGGAGGGAAGAAGCCTTCTGCTTGTGACCCACAACCAGGATTTCGCATTCAAGTGCGACAACGTCTACATGCTGAAGAACCATAACCTCAGCCTGGAGCAGGGTGGAGAGACAGAGTGAACCGTTTCGTCAGCCTTTGGAGCAGAAAGAGAATCCTCAAGAGAGGCCGTCTGACAAGCTGCCTTGTCCTCATTGCGCTTGTAATGGCTCCGCTGGTGACTGCTCTGATCTTCTCGGACAGCATGATGGAGGGGATCACCAGCAAGTACATCTACCTCTCGGACGGCCATGTGCAGATAGGTGCGCCATTTGCGGGCTCTGACATCTCCGACTTTGACCCAAATGACTATCCTGGAATGATATACAGCGTTGACGAGGTCACCAGCGGCTACGCTCTGATGTATTCCGCAACTGAAACCAGCTCCGTAATGCTGAAGGGTGTGGGGGAAGGATACTTCAATGAGCTTAGAATGGACCAGATAAGCTTCGAGCATTCGACAGTGGAGGCCACCACGGCAATAAAGGGCATAGCGATCAGCCGCGCCACGGCGAAGGCCCTTGATGTTGGACTTGGAGACAGGGTTGCCCTGATGATAGTCCCCGACGACCCGGACAAGGTCCTGAGACCTGTCATCATGAGGATAGACTCCATCTTCCACAGCGGCTACGACCAGCTTGATGAGCTTCTTGCCTTTGTGGACCTTGACTATGCCAAGACGCTCTACAGCTCCCAGGCGTCCACGAATCTTGAGGTCCTTGTTACTTCTGAGTACATGGAGAAGCTCGATCCGCTTGTGGAGCTGATAGAGGAGACGGAACATGGCCTGGACGTGACGACCTGGAATCAGCACAACGTCTCGGTCTACGAGAACTTCATCACCAGCAAGCAGATGATATTCATAATCCTGCTCCTGGTGGTTGTGGTCGCAGCATTCTACACAGCATCCGTTGCGCAGCAGATGATACAGGACGACATCAGTGACATCGCCATAGTCAAACTGATCGGATCCTCGGATTCTCTTGTAAAAAGGTCAGCCTTCATCAGTGTGTACACGGTGACGGTTGTGGGTATGCTCATCGGGATTGTCCTCGGTATCATCATAGGTCTGAACCTTGGACCGATTCTTACGGCACTGTCGAACATGGGAATCCAAAGCCTCTCCTTCTATCTGTTGGATTTCGACATAACCATCCCTTGGCTCTCCATTCTGGTCATTTCCGCTTGCCTTCTTCTGATATCATACCTGTCCATACAGGTTTCTCTGATGAAGACTAGACGGATAACCCCGATCCGTCTTTTCACCTCACTCTAAAACTGCTATCATCATTGCCATGAGCATGGAAGTCTTCGTATTGGGAACAAGTGGAATGCAGCCTCTGCCTGGCCGTTTCCTGACCTCTGCAATGGTCAGACGCAACGGTGAGCTGTTCCTTTTTGACTGCGGAGAGGGTACACAGGTCTCCTTGAAGATGCTGAATCTGCACTGGAAGCGCATTAACCGCATCTTCATAAGCCACATGCACGCTGACCATGTGACAGGTCTCCCGGGTCTTCTGATGCTCTCTTCACAGGTTGACAGGACTGAGCCTCTGTACATCTATGGTCCGGACCGTCTGCGCGATTACATCGACTCCTCCAGACGTCTTCTTGACATGTACATCAACTATCAGATCATATTCGTCCCAACCGAACCCGGAATCATCCTTGATACGGAGGAGTACACCGTGGAGGCCCTTCCTCTGCTGCACACGAAGCCCTGCATGGGTTTCATCATGAAGGAGAAGGACAGACCGGGCGAGTTCAGCGTAGAGAACGCCAAGGCGCTTGGGGTTCCATGCGGACCGATGTGGGGAAAGCTGCAGAAGGGATTCGATGTGACTCTTGAGGATGGTAGCGTTGTGCATCCAGACCAGGTGCTCGGTGCGCCGAGAAGGGGAGTGAAGTTCTCCTACATCACCGACACGATGTACATGAGCTACATAGCGAACCATGTGGCTGATTCAGACCTTCTTCTGTGCGAGACGATGTTCGAGGCAGGCCTTGAGGCCGATGCCTACGAGAAGAAGCACATGACCTGCACCCAGGCTGCATCCATTGCCAGGGACGGGAATGTGAAGAAGATGGGAATGATCCACTACAGTCCCAGATACACAGAGAAGGAGCTCCATCTGCTTCATGACCAGGCCTGTGAGATCTTCCCGAACACGGTTCTCTGCAAGGACCGCTATTCATTCGTCCTGAACAACGAGGACTGATCCCCTTTTATTCTATATAATAATAAAGGGCCGTGTCTCCACAGCCCTTTATCCGATCAATCCGGAATCAAGCAAACTTCGGTGCAATTGACTTGTCGAAGTCAACATTGTCATCTGCGAGAACGGTGGTGACATCATATGGGGCACCGATCTTGTCCAGCTCCTCCTTGGCCTCATTCTTGTCAAGGAACGGAATGATGATGACAGTCTTGCCATTGACCAGATAGGAGTCTGCGTAATCGCCGAGTGAGAGCTGAACATCCTCGAGAGAGGCATCTGTGAAAGCGAATGAGATGTCGTAGCTGCCGTCCTTGGCGCTCTCGTACTCAATCTTGGCTCTCTGGATAGGATCACTGGAATCAGCGTCGTTGAGGACCTTGTCAACTTCCTTCTCAACAGGAACCTCGACGATCTTCTCGACCTCAACAGGCTTCTCAACCTCAACGACCTTCTCAATGACCTGCGGCTCGACAGCTGGGGCCTCGACAGGGGCTGGCTCCTGCGCTGCAGGCTCCTCTTCCTTCTCAGGCTCGACGGCCGGTGCAGGTTCCTCTGGCTCCTGTGCAGGTACCGGGGCTGGGGCAGCAGCGACTATGACAGGCTGCTTGGCCTGATCTGCAACTATTGTGGCAAGGGATGCAATTGCATCACAGAGCTTGTCTATCTTGCTCTCGAGAGGAGACTTCTCCTCTTCGTACTCTTCCTCTTCCTCCTCTTCGGACTCCTCAGGGATCTCATCGTTGTCATGGTCATCGTATGTGTAATCCTCGTAACCATAGACATCAGTCATCTCATCAAGCTTATCGACCAGAGCATAGAGGGCATCAACAAGCTGATCCTG
>JAFVFA010000020.1 GCA_017475725.1 Spirochaetales bacterium | reverse complement strand
TGAGGTTCATGAAGTCCATGTCGATCTCATCGGTGGGGATCTCCCTGTTGTACTGGGTAGCAAAGTGGCAGTAGGGTTTCTGAAGGGATGCAAAGCCGTTTATCCACATCTTCGATGGGCTGAATGTATGGCACCATGTGATGATTCCATAGCAGTTGTCGTCATAGTTGGCCTGCCTGACCACATCGGTGATCTGGCTGTTGCTCATGGCTGTGACCTTGTAGATGAGAGGGTAAGGGAGAACCTTCGACAGCTCGGTCGCCATCTCCTGGGCCCTTGTGGCCACTGTCCTTAGGACCTCCTCTCCATAGAGGTCCTGACTTCCTACGATGAACCAGAATTCTTTCTTCATTTTCTCTTCTCCTGTCCGTAATATGCGTTTGCTCCGTGTTTTCTGTAGTAGTGCTTGTCCAGAAGGCCCTGGCTTACGCAGGGGGCCTGCTTATTGAGCGTGATGGCATGGTAGTTCATGAAGGCTATCTCCTCCATCACGACTGCGTTGTGCACCGCGTTGGCGGCATCCGTGCCCCATGCGAATGGACCGTGGTTCCTGACCAGAACCCCCGGAACCGCATCAGGGTCCATGTCCCTGAAGGTGTCGATGATGACAAGTCCCGTGTTCCTCTCGTAGGATCCGTGGATCTCCTCATCCGTGAGCGACCTGGTGCAGGGGATGGGGCCGTAGAAGTAGTCTGCATGTGTGGTTCCCATCGGCATGAGCGGCTGTCCCGCCTGGGCGAAGCTTGTGGCCCAGCGGCTGTGGGTATGGACCACGCCGCCGATGTTGGGGAAGGCCCTGTAGAGCTCGATGTGTGTGGGCGTGTCGCTGGAGGGTCTGAGATCGCCTTCCACGACATTCCCGTCCAGGTCCACTATGACCATGTCCGCCGCGGTCATGTGCTCGTAGTCCACGCCGGAGGGCTTGATCACGACAAGCCCCTTGCTCCTGTCTATGGCGGAGACGTTGCCCCAAGTGAATGTGACCAGGTTGTGCTTCGGCAGAAGCAGGTTGGCCTCAAGCACCTTCTTTCTTAGAGTCTCAAGCATTGAACACCTCCAAAGCCTTCCTTTCGACATCAAGGACCTTCCTGTAGTCCTCCATGTACCTGTCGAACCCACTGACCTCGTCATCCGAGGCCATGATGGTCTCTGTCCTGCAGCCGTTGAAAACCTTGATGTCCAGGAAGTCCTCAAGGCTCTCGCCTTTTCCCCATACCAGATAGGCCGCAAGAAGGGCCATGCCGTACGGTCCGCCTTCGCCCGCAGTCTCCATGACAGAGACAGGGGCACCGATGGCGGCGCTCAGGATCCTCTGGCCTGCAACAGGGGTCTTGAAGAAGCCCCCATGCCCGAATATCCTGTCTATCCTGACGTTCTCTGCCCTGAGGATGTCCATCCCTATCTTTAGTGTGGACATGGCGCTCATCATGTGGGTCCTCATGAAGTCGGCAAGGCTCACAGGGCTGCCGGGGCGGTGCATGAACACAGGCATTCCGCCGTCGAAGTCCGTGACGCCCTCTCCTGAGTGGTAGTTGCAGCTCATAAGGCCGCCGCAGTCCGGCTTGCCTTCCAGGGAGATGGAGTAGAGCAGGGTGAACAGTCTGTTCCTGTCGATTTCGAAGCCAGCCTTCTCGGCGAACTGCCCGAAAAGGTTGACCCAGCTGTTGATGTCCGTTGTGCAGTTGTTGCAGTGGACCATCGCCACGGGCTGCCCTGACGGGGTGGTGACCATGTCGATCTCCCTGTGGACGCCGAGCTTCCTGTCTGTGACTATCATGGCGAAGTCACTTGTGCCTGCGCTGACGTTGCCTGTGCCGAGCCTGACGGCGTTGGTGGCTGCCATCCCCGTGGCTGCATCGCCCTCCGGAGGGGCCAGGGGTATTCCCGGCTCAAGGTCGCCGCTCGGGTCAAGAAGGAGGGCTCCCTCCTTGGTGAGCGTTCCTGCGCTCTGACCGGCTGTCAGAACCTTCGGGAAGACCTTCCTGATGTCGCTGCCTGTGAGCGAGAGGAACCTGTCTGCCATGTCCTTGTTGTAGGACAGGATGGAGCTGTCAATGGGGAACATCCCTGATCCGTCGTCTATCCCTATCACGTTCTCACCTGTGAGGAGCCTGTGGACGTATGATGCCAGAGTCTCGACGTGGGCCAGGTCCTTGACGTGGCTCTCCCTGTTCAGGATAGCCTGATAGAGGTGGGAAATGCACCATCTCTGTGGAATGTTGAAGCCGAATAGGGCTGTGAGCTTCTCCGCGGCTTCCCCTGTGATGGTGTTTCTCCAGGTCCTGAAGCCCGCAAGGGTGTTCCAGTCCCCGTCTGTGGGGATGTAGCCGTGCATCATGGCCGAGATCCCTATGGCCCCCGTTGTGGTGAGTCTCTGCCCGCATCTCTCCATCACATCCTTCCTGAGATTGGAGAAGCAGGCCTGAAGCCCCTTTGTGATCTCGTCGTAATGGTAGGTCCAGATGCCGTTCTCCAGCCTGTTCTCCCATTCGAAGTCACCTGATGCCACAGGCTTGAAGGCGTCATCTATGAGGACGGCCTTGATTCTTGTGGAGCCGAACTCTATTCCGATTACTGTGTTTTTCAGATTCATGTGATCCTGCCTGTTCAGTTTTGTAAACGTGAGCAGATTATAGCACACTTTGACGGGAATACAGCAGAGGAAAGTGACTTGTTGAGGGCGTCAGAGGACGGCGTGTCTTCTGATGTCCAGTATGGTGAGCTGGATCAGCTCCTGGTTCTTGTAGTAGTTGCGTCCCATGCGGAAGACGACATCGACGATCTCCCCCTCATCGAAGTCGTGCCCGACCCTGGGCCCTGCGCTCCAGAAGACGCCTGGCCACTGGTGGGAGCCGTAGGAGAGGTTGAGCCTGAGACGTGCTGCCCCAGGGTCCTTGGAGTTGGCCATAGCCGTCATTGACTCTATCCTGGCTCCTTCAATCATAAAGAGTAGCGGGGTGCTCTGCTCCCCGTAGGGCTCGAAACGCTCCACGACCTTCATTATGTCCTGTGTCAGGTCCTCCGGCTTGAGCACCGCATCGATCTCCAGGGTCTCCTCCGGTTCAGTGTCCGGGCAGTCCATGTACTCCATGTCCTCTGAAATCCTTATGCAGAGCTCGTCGACCTTGTCCGGGTCAAGGGAGAAGCCTCCGGCCTGGGCATGGCCACCGAAGTCGTCGAAGAGGTCGGTGTAGTTGGAGAGGAAGTCGTGGCAGTTGAAGCCCGCGAAGCTGCGCATGGAACCGATGGCCCTGCCGTCGTCAGTGGCTGTGATTACTATCGATGGGCACTTGAACGTCTTCAGAAGCCTTGTTGCGATTATCCCTGTGATTCCGCGTGCTATCTTGGTGTCGTTGACAAGGACCATCTTGGTCCCGAACTCCTCGTAGCTCTTGCGTGCCTTGCCCTGGAGTCTGCTCCAGGCGTCCTCTCCCAGCTTCTGGCGCTCCTTGTTGAGTTTCTGGAGCTCCTGTGCGCTTTCGAGGGCAGTGACCTG
>JAFVFA010000171.1 GCA_017475725.1 Spirochaetales bacterium | reverse complement strand
GAAGTCATCGGCATTGATGACTGTGAAAGGGGTCTTTATTGCATCCTTTGCGCACAGCAGCGCATGGACCGTTCCCCAAGGCTTGGTCCTCTCGGATGAGAGCCTGATCTGCTCAGGTGTCAGAAGTGACTCGTGTGTCTGGAAGACATACTCGGCATCCATGTTTCTGGCGATTCTGTCGAAGAGTCTCTCCCTGAAGTCCTTCTCGATGTCCGGTCTGATTATGAACACGACCTTGCCATAACCGGATGTCATGGCGTCATAGACGCTGTAGTCAAGAAGAGCCTCACCATGGGTTCCGACAGGATCAATCTGCTTGACTCCACCGTAGCGCGATCCAAGTCCAGCAGCCAAAACCAGCAAAGATGGTTTCATATGAAATATCTCCTATTACAAAACGTTGCTGAGCTATTATATATGAATGCCCGCCCAATTGCCATAGCAAAGTCAAGAGAACGGGACATCAATCTCAACAACGAACGAAAGCGGGAAATCAAGCCTGACCTCTTTCCGTAGGTAAAGCGATATCTGCTCTCCGGTGTAGCCCTTCTCCGGCGGGACCACACAGTCGAACACCACCTTGGTCACATGCGGCATCTCGATCAGCCTCATGTCATGGAAGCTTATTGACGGATCGAACTTCCCGAGTGCACTGCGAACCTGCTCCCTGACCCGGTCAAGCCTGGGGTTGTCCAGAACCACGGGGTCCATGTGGATTGTGATGTTCACACCCAGTTCGTCCCTGAAGTCCGTCTCTATCCTGTCCACTATCGCATGGGACTCCAGAAAGCTTCTGCTGGCGTCCATCTCGACATGCACGGTGACGAAATCGTTGTGGACCCCGTAGTTGTGAAGGACCAGATCATGGATGCCCAACACCCCCGGATAGGACATGATCCTTTCGGTGATCCTGTCCACATCCTCCTTCGTAGGCTTTATACCAATCAGTGGTGATATCTGCTCTTTGATGGTCTTGATGCTGTTGATTATGATGAAAATTGATACAAGCAAGCCAATCAGGCCATCCAAGTTAATATCGAACACAGCAACAATGACTAATGCAGCCATTATTCCAAGGGTGTCAAGCATGTCGTTCCTGGAGTCTGACGCACTGGCCTTCAGGGCGTTCGAATCGATCAGTCTGCTGAATCTGCCGTACAGGATGACCTGTGAGAACTTGACCAGAACAGAGAAGGCCAATGATGCGAAGGTGACGGCACTGAGTGTCAGCTCCTCCGGTTCAAGGATCTTCCTGAAGGACTCCACCGAGAACTGGACACCCATGAAGAGCATGAACAGACCTGTGATGAAACCGAACAAATACTCGTACCTAGCATGTCCGTACGGGTGTTCACTGTCAGGTTTCTTTGAGGCCAGGGAGAAGCCCACTATGGTCAGACAGCTGGACACGCAATCCGATATGTTGTTCACTGCATCTGCCATAATCCCTATGCTGTTGGAGACCAGACCGACCGCAAGCTTGAGCGCACCCAGAATGAGGTTGGATGCAATACCGTACACTCCGGCCACCTTCGCGTAGTCGGTGCGGACCTTTGGGTCAGAGGTGTTTCTGTAGTTCCTCACAAAAAGTTTCTCAAGCATTTCAGTACAGTATAATCTCCTTTTCAGGGAATTCAAAGTGCCGCTCTGTGCTTGCTCCAAAGACGGATTAAGATATATATTTACACAGAGCTCGGGTCCATAGCCCAATGGATAAGGCGCATCCCTCCGGAGGATGAAATGCGGGTTCGATTCCCGCTGGACCTAGAAGAACTCCCCGTTCTCGTGCATGGACCGGTAGCCGTCAGCGCTGAATATCAGGTGGTCCAGAACCTCTATTCCAAGCAGTGCCCCCGCCTTTCGCAGTCTTGTCGTGACCTCTATGTCATCGGTGCTTGGCTCCAGATTCCCTGAAGGATGGTTATGGGCAAGGACTATTGCGGTAGCCCGTTCCTTTATCGGGTCGGCGAAAACCTCCCTTGGGTGAGCGAGCGCCCTGTTGACCAAACCGATGCTTACCACATTGAGGCCTATAAGCTCATGTGCGCCGTTGAGCATGACGACTATGAAATGCTCCTGCATCCTGTCACCATAGTGACGTACCATGTCGAAGATGGATTCAGGGTCCCTGCAGCTGCGCTGCCTGCCGAAAGTGAACCTGCGCCCCAGCTCCAGACAGGCGCATATGCTTGCAGCCTTGGCCGGCCCAAGGCCATCGATGGTCTCAAGGTCCTCCACTGCAAGGCCGATTGTCCTTTTCCGGTCCACAAGCTCGAGAATCTCCGTTGCAAGGTCCTGGACCGGTCTCACCCTGCTGCCGGAACTGAGGATGATGCAGAGAAGCTCCAGGTCGGAAAGCCCCTGCGCTCCAACCGAATGCATGCGCTCACGAGGCCTGTCCTCAGTGGGCATCTCCTTGATTGATCTGAAATCTATTGTGTGTGCTTCGTATCTCATGCAAACCATTACAGGAGAAAAGCCCAATTTATTATTTTTTACGCATTGGGCTGGAAGTAGAAACTGCGAATAACTGCTCTCCCCTAAAGGAATTGAAAAAATAGAAAATTTTTTATTCAGGGAATGGATGCCTTTCGTTTTCGAAAACAATCCTTTCGGTTTTGAAAAATAAATGTTTACAAAACCGAAAGCCAAGTCGTATAATTCTCATGCGTACAAAGCAAAGGTAGGTGCTTAATGGAGAATCTCAATCTGACAATGTTCAAGCAGTATGACATCAGAACAAGGCACACAAGTCTGACTGATGAGCTCAAGACACGTCTGTACAATTCAGTTGCGGTCTATTACAGGGACTACGCGAAGGCCAAGTCCGTCGTCATAGGCAGGGACGCACGTCTCTACGTCCCAGAGCTTGCCGAGGGCCTTGCATTCTGGCTCAGGAAAGCAGGTCTTGACGTATATCTCAACCCGCTTCCGATCTCGACCTGCCAGTTCTACTACTCCTGCATGCAGCACAGGGAATCCGCAGGCATAATGGTGACAGCCTCTCACAACCCCGCTGAATATGTCGGTCTCAAGCTTGTGGGTCCAAACGTGGAGCCCATTGCCTTCGGCTGCGGTCCGGAAGGCGGAATAGAGAAGATCAAGGAGCTCTTCATAAAGGACGCCAAGGTCCAGGGGGACGCCCACGGCAAGATCACAATCATCAACTACCTGAATTCATACATTGACTACTGCATGAAGCTCTCCGGAGTCACTGAGGGAAGCCTCAAGGGGACAAGGATAATGCTGGAGGCACTGAACGGCTCTGCAGGAACGGAGCTTGCACTTGCATTCCAGAAGGCCGGCGCAGAAATAGAGATAAGGAACGCGGTTCCGGACGGCTTCTTCAGACAGGGGGATCCGAACCCGATAATCGAGCCCTCCATAGCACCTGCAAGAAAGGCCATCAGGGAGGGTTCCTTCGACTTCGGCTTCTGCTATGACGGAGACGGTGACAGGATAGACCTAATGGCACCCAACGGAGAGCAGATTGTGCCGGGTCTCAACATGTCCATCATCGTCAGGAAGATGATAGAGATATTCAAGGGCACCAAGATGGATGTCTATGCCGATGTCAAGGCAATCCCCATCTCACTCTGCGAGATCGCCAAGAGCGGGGTCAAGGTCCACATCATCAGAAACGGGCACTCCTTCATCAAGGCCAAGCTCAACGAGAACTGCGACAAGGGCTACATGGCAGCAGAGGAGGAATCGGCTCACTACTACATGAACTACCCGTACGATCCAGATGACTTCTCAAAGGGATTCGCAGCCATAGAGTCCACCCTCTTCATCTCGCTGCTGACAGCGAAATGCTACAAAGAGGACCCGGCGGCCTATGAAAGGGCATACAAGCTCCAGACCTCACTCTTCAGAGAGAGGGAGTGGCCTCTGCACTGTGAAGCAGCCCCGGAGAGGATGCCTGCACTGATGGATGAG
>JAFVFA010000170.1 GCA_017475725.1 Spirochaetales bacterium | reverse complement strand
GTAGAGACCCGGTTCATCGCTTATCACCATGCCCGGCTCAAGAGCTACCGGAGCGCCCGGCCCCTGCTTCGAGGAGATCCGCTGCGGACCTTCGTGGACAGAGAGACGATGTCCCACTCCATGGCCGGTGCCGTGGAAAAAGTCCAGACCCCTCTGCCAGAGGAACTGATGTGCAAGGCAGTCCAACTGGTGTCCGGTGGTTCCCTTCGGGAAGACCTGGGCGGCTAGGGCAAGATGGCCCTTCAGGACAAGCGTGTAGTCCTCTTTCTGCTCCTGTGTGGCCTCTCCGAAGAGCAGGGTCCTTGTGATGTCCGTTGTGCCGCAGGTGTACTGTCCGCCTGAATCGAGGACCAGCAGTCCGTTGCCCTGGATTGGGATGTCGGTCTCTTCGGTTGCACTGTAGTGGACAACGGCCCCGTGGGCCCCGAAGCCTGCTATTGTGCCGAAGGAGGGTCCAAGGTAGTCCTCCTCCTTCTCCCTCTCGTCCGCAAGGGCCTTTGCTATGGAGACCTCCGTGAAGTCATACTCGTCACGCTTGACCATGGCAAGGAAGTTGACAAGTGCAACTCCGTCCAGGATGTGGGCTATCCTCATCCCGTCGAGCTCTGCGCCGTTCTTGACCGCCTTGAGGTCCGTCGAATACTCCCTGCCTTCGGCTATCCTGACGTTGTCGGCCTTCTGGAGGGCGTTCAGAAGCTTCATGTTGATCCTGTCCGGATTGAGTCTGACGGTTGCATCGTGGAGCTTGGAGAGCTCGTCGGCGATTGCGTCATATGGAAGGACGGTGTAGCAGTCCGGTGTTATCTGCGGCTCTGCGCATGTGAATCTCGTCTCCGGGGTGAACAGCTTCACGTCCTGCTTGCTGCCTGTGTCGGGACCTATCAGCAGATGGGCGATGAAGACCGGTGTGTCCTCTATGTCGCAGCCTCTGAGGTTCAGGATCCAGGCTATGTCATCAAGGCTGGAGACAAGCTGGTAGTCCTCTCCGTTCTCCTTGCCGTTCTCTCTGATCTTGCGGATCTTTTCCTGTGCGGAAAGGCCTGTGAGCTCGGTGTCCATCTGCTCCACAGGGTTCTCCGGCATTGCCGGCCTATCGGTCCAGATGGCATCAAGAAGGTCGTCTGTGGCCTGGATGTTGATTCCGTTGTCCCTGTATCTCCTCTCGGCTGAGACCATCAGCGTCTCTGCGGAGATTCCCACCTTCTGGTTGTCCTTGAACGTCTCCTTCAGGAAGGCGAGTGGGGATGTGGCCTCCGGTCCGTCTATCTTTCGCATCTCGAAGACGGTTCCCCTTATCTGGTCTGCGCACTGGACGAAGTACCTTGAATCCACCCAGATCAGCGCCTGATCCTCTGTGACTATCACGGTGCCTGCGCTGCCTGTGAATCCGCTTATCCAGCGCCTCGAGTGCCATCGGTCGCTGACGTATTCGCTCTGGTGCGGGTCTGTTCCGTTGATTATCCAGGCACTGAGCCCGGCGTTTCTCATCTGGCCTCTCAAGGCCTCAACTCTTTCATCTACGGTCATGATGTGTTCCTTCTATGATTTTCCCCTTGGATACTATAGCAGTTTTGGGGGCATATGTCATTTGTACTCTATGCCGAATCTGTCCAAAGTCCTCTTGAAGAAGTCCTGTGCGGAAAGGCAGGTTTCAATCAGGTAGCCCCGTTTGCTGTCCCACTGGCTGAGACCTCTGTAGTAATAGAGCCTATGCTGTTCGTCTATTATGAACGGAACGATGTCCCAATTCAGGCATTCTTTGAGCAAAATCAGCCTTCCTATGCGCCCATTGCCATCTTGGAAGGGGTGAATCCTTTCAAAGGCAACATGGAACTCCACAAGATCCTCGAATGTCTTAGGTTCCTTCTTCCTGTAGTCCAAAAGCAATTCCCGCATTGCTCTGGGGACTTGCTTTGGATGGGTTGTCTCCATTCCTCCGACCTCGTTCTCCAGCTGCTTGTAGCCTCCGACATTGAACCATGGTTTTCTGCTGTCGCTGGTCCCGCTTTTCAGAACGTGGTGAAGTTGCCTGATGAAAGATTCGGACAGATCTCTCTTTGCATGGTCTATAACTATGTCTATGCATCTGAAATGGTTCACGGATTCAATGATATCGTCCACTTTCACGGTTTCTTCAGTGCCGTTTACCGCAATTGTGTTCGTGTCGAATATGAATCTCGTCTGGTCGTGGGTGAGTGTTGACCCTTCCATATGGTTTGAGTTGTAGGTGAAGTCTATCTGGAGTCTGTGGTATATCCCACCTTTGATCAGATTCTCCTTCTCGAATCTCAGTCTTTCCAGAAGGGTTGTTGGTGTCTTCCTTTCCCTTGGTTTTCTGTCTGGTTTCTCCGCACTTTCCGGAATCATCCATGTCTTGCCTAGCATGTAAGCCCCTGGAACACGTCCTTCGGCGCAATAATTTCTGACTGTTCTTTCAGAGAGGTCCCATATCTTAGCAATCTTGGAGGAAGACAAATAATCCATGGATATAGATTATGCCTTTATCGGCAAATTATCAATGGAATTATTGGGTGTTTTTTGCTTTATAAATTGCCGATAGCGGTTTATTTCTTCTTTGCCTTGGCTTTCTGCTGGGCCAGTTCCTTCTTGGTTGGCTTTCTGTAGGTGACTGGTTGGGTTTTCAGGGCATAGATGATTATTCCTATGCCTCCGAGGATCATCATGAAGCAGAAGATCTGGCCAAGGGAGATGTTCAGGAAGGACTTGAAGAGGGCGGTTGGCTCGCTCTCCTTGCCGAGCTTGATTATGAAGCCGAGCTGGCTGTCAGGCTCTCTGAAGTACTCGATGATGAATCTGGCAAGGCCGTAGCCAATGAAGTAGGAGCCTGTGAGGATTCCAGGACCGTTCTTTTCTTGTCTGCTCTTTGCAATCGGTCTGACCAGGAACCAGAGCACCAGCCAGAGCACAACTCCCTCGAAGAGGGCCTCGTAGAGCTGGGAAGGGTGGCGTGGAAGGTTGACCGATGAGAGGCCTGAGATATCCATGCCGATTTTCTGGGCAGTCTGCTGCACCCATTCAAGGCTTGTGGAGAATCTTGGGGCATCAGGGAAGACCATTCCGAAAGGCTTTGTTGTGACACGGCCCCAGAGCTCTCCGTTGATGAAGTTGCCAAGACGACCGAAGGTGTAGCCAAGGGGAATTGCAGCGACCATGTGGTCTGCAAGGTCAAAGAAGCGGTAGTGATACTTTCTTGCAAAGAGCCAGACTCCGATGATTCCACCTACGACGCCCCCGTGGTAGCTCATTCCGGGAAGACCAACGAACCTGCCGTTCTGGAAGGGCCAGAATATCATCCACGGATGGGTCCAGTAGTACCAGGTCCCGTCGTAGAAGAGAGTTGAGAAGACCCTGGCTCCCAGAAGCAGAAAGCCGACCCCATAGCAGAAGAGGGTGAGCGAGTCGTCGGAGGACATGCCGTTGAGCTCTCCGTGCCTGCACTGGTACCTGAAGAGCAGGTAGGCTATTGTGAACGCCACAAGGTACATCAGGGCATACCATCTGACGGGTAGGAACGGAAGGACGTAAGGGGATATCCAGCTTGGGAAGTCAACGTACAACTGCATGTGACAATACTACCACAAATGCGTCCTATGTGTGAATTTCGTGTGGCTGCCTATGCATACGAGACGCTTGCATCAAAAAGTGCTATAGTTCAGATATGAGGAAACTAGCAGTAACTATCGTTGTTCTGGCCTTGTTCGCCGGATTGCTGTTCGCCAACGGGACACCTGAGGAGCAGCAGAGGTTCCTGGAGAACCTGACAAGCGGATCTTCTTCTCGCATTTCTTCGACTTCATCCAGGT
>JAFVFA010000019.1 GCA_017475725.1 Spirochaetales bacterium | reverse complement strand
TGCAAACGGGACTGTCTGCTATGATTACTTCGAGGATGATGGTTTCTCAGTGGAAAGTGAGTGCTCCCACAACATCTGGCACATTGAGGCAAGCTACGATTCCTCAAGGAAAGAGGGAAGGGTCTCCATCTCCTGCAGGCATCTTGGCGATGCCTCAAGTCTGGCTGGAAGGCGTTTCCATGTCACGCTGCCCGAAGGGTTCTCCAAGGGGATGACGGTTCCTGCGGAGAGTGCCGACGGAGTGGAGATTCCATTTGGCGGTGAGTATCGGTGACGCCAGAGCTGTAAGTTCTCAAATAGTGGTGTTTTTTCCCTGTTGATTTCAAAAGTGACTCTATATCTGCGTGTTAAGTGTTTACTTAAAAGTATCAAAACTGTTAAGTGAAATAGCAAAATTACCCAAAAATTACTTCGTTTTTATATAACTTCCGCCTTGCGGTCCAGGGGCAAGTGCGATAGTTTTTGAGGTAACTAGTGGTAAGTTTTCCCAAAAACTGGCCATAAACAAGGGTAGAAGTGGTAAAAAATGCGCGGTGAATTCAGAAACACCATAGACGAGAAGGGCCGACTCATGATTCCTCCCAGACTGAGGGAGCAGCTCGGCACGTCTGTGAATCTGATTCTCACCAAGTCATTGGACAATGCTCTCTGGCTCTTCACGAGTGAGGACTTCGACAACTTCGACAATCAGGTCAACGGAGATTCGATGTCACTGTTGGACTCCAATGCCACGCTGATCAACAGGCTGATAATCTCTCCTGCCAGGGATGTCGAGTTGGACAAGACGGGAAGATTGAGCATTCCGCAGGTCCTGAGGGACTTCGCGGGGCTCGAGCCGAAGAGCGAGTGCGTCATCCTGGGTTCTAGGACCCATGTCGAGATCATGAGCGCAAAGGCCTATGACGAGATGCTGATCCGCGAGCAGGGCAACCTGAAGGCTGCGGGCAACGCCCTTACCCAAAGAGGTAGATGACCATGCAGTATGTCCACTATTCGGTGATGCAGAATGAGGCGCTTGCCTATCTGAACCCGGGGGATAAGGATGCTCTGATGGTTGACTGCACTCTTGGGGAGGGTGGCCATTCGAACCTCTTTCTTCAGAGGTATCCGAATCTGAAGGTCATCGGTCTGGACCGTGACTGCAAGATCATGGAGAAGGCCAAGTACAGGCTTGCACCTTACGGTGACCGTTTCGAGGCTAGGAACATCTGGTTCGATGAGTTCTGGAGCACCTATGACGGGCCGCAGGTGGACTACATCCTGTTCGATCTGGGTATCAGCGTCTTCCACTACGAGGAATCCGGACGCGGATTCAGCTTCAAGCGCCAGGAGAGGCTGGACATGAGGCTGGACGTCAACGGTCAGAAGGATGCTGCGGATGTGGTCAACGACTACGACGAGACCAGTCTGGCGGATCTGATCTACAACTACGGAGAGGAGCGCTACTCCAGAAGGATAGCCGCGGCGATCTGCAGGGCAAGGCAGTCAAAGCGCATAGAGTACACGAACGAGCTTGCCGACATCGTCTGGAACGCTGTTCCGAACGAGTACAGACACAGAAGGATCCATCCTGCGACCAAGACTTTCCAGGCGCTCAGGATAGAGATAAACGGGGAGCTGGACCGCATAGTCCCGGCACTGGAGGGTGCTGTTAGAGCTCTCAAGCCAGGGGGAAGGCTGGCTGTGATAACCTTCCACTCCTTGGAGGACAGACCGGTGAAATGGTACTTCAAGGATCACGAGAACATACTCGAGATCCTTACCAGAAAACCGCTGGAGCCCACCGAGGAGGAGTGTGAGGCCAATCCGCCGTCAAGGAGCGCCAAGCTCAGGGTGGTGGAGAAGCTGGAGAAGGAGAGGGACCCTGCAATGAAGAGAAACAAGTACAGGGACGTGACAGAGAGGAAGATATGAGAAACGTTAGAGCTGAAAGAGCATTTGTGATATTCACGATAATTCTGATTAACCTTTGTCTGCTGATCCCGGTCTGGCAGTCTGCCAGGAACTCCCAGCTCCAGTGGCAGCTTGCGCAGAGCGAACAGCTTCTGAGGGAGAAGGAGGAGCAGAAGATGGTCCTCGCCGCATCGATTGCGGTGCAGACAACCCCAGAATACCTGATAGAGCAGTCTGCGGCCCAGAACCTTGTCTTCACACAGATCGGTTCGGAGACCGCATCGATGATTGCAAGCAACAAGTAGGAGAACACCATGGCACGTGCTAGCTACGATGACTGGACCTTCATGGGTGAGGTCCAGTCGGAGGACCGGAGGCTCCGGCTGTCCAAGCCGGGAAGGACGCAGCAGGTAAACAGCGTCCGCAATTCATTCATATTCCTCTGCGTGATAGTTCTCCTGACCTTCATGGGTCTTGTCTGCGTCTATTCAGCCAGCTATGAGGCTGCGGTCAATGAGGGCCATCCTCACTACTACTTCCTGGTAAGACAGGCCGTCTATGTGGGCATAGGCATAGCCCTGATGATAGGTGTGAACATCCTTCCGGAGAAGGCTGTGAAGCTCATAGGCCCAATCATGTTCTTCAGCTCCGTCATCCTCCTGCTGGTTGACGTGCTTTTCAAGAAGAACCTGCTTATGACTTCGGATACTGTGGATTTCCTGTTCCTGTCAGGAATTATGTACATGGGTCTCTTCTTTGCAGGCAGAGACAACAACATTGACAGGTTCAGCCAACTGATAGTGCCGGTGATCGGGTGCCTTCTGGTTCTGGCCCTTCTTCTGTTCAAGAGGAACATCTCCTTCGCCATCATGTATCTGGCGATGTCCGTGACCATGTTCGCCGCAGGCGGAGTGGGGCTTTTCGGAGTGGTTCTGCTTCTGCTGTACGTTGCCGTACCGGTTGCATGCCTGATCCTCTCAAAGTCTGACAGGATCATAGCAGTGGCCAAGTTCCTGCTGCCCGGCATCGGGTCCAACCCAAGGAGCGCAGACATAATGGCTGCCAGATCGGCAATCGCCAGCGGATCCTGGTTCGGCAAGGGCCTTGGCGGCGGTGCCTACAAGAGCACGGCCATCTCGGAGCTCTCAGGCCGCAACATCCTTGCATGCATCTGCGAGGAGCTGGGTTTCTGGGGGATTGTGATGATCATGCTGTTCATAGCCTTCTACGCTTTCGTCGGCTACAAGGCTGCGCACACCATCAGGAGAAGGGACAAGTTCTACTCCAACATAGCGATAGGTCTCACCTCAATGGTGGTCTGGCAGTTCATCCTGAACATAGTGTGGGTCCTTGGCTATCTTCCTATGGAGGGTCTTCCCCTCCCGTTCTTCTCGTATGGGACAGGCATAATCCCGATTCTGCTGGCAAGCGGCCTGATCTACAAGATTACAAGGGTCAAGGTCGAGAACGAAGATGAGGACAGGGGCATCGAATCCATACAGGATGAGCTGATGTTCCCGGAGAGATACAGCTTTGAGAACCCTTGAGAGAATCCTGCTCGTACTTGTGATTGTACTGATCCTTGCAGGTGCCTACGTGGCCCTGAGATATATCGACTTCTTCAACATTGAGGAGGTCGATGTTTCAGTGTCTGGGCCTGTTACGAACGTCTCGATAGACATGCAGAGGCTCATCAAGCCCATCAAAGGTAGGAACATATTCGAGGTAAACCTGAACTCGCTTGAGAAGGAGCTTGAGGCCTTCGACGGAGTCGGGACCGTAAAGGCCAGAAGATACTTCCCGAACAGGATAATCATCCAGATCGACTACAACGACATCACGCTCAGGGCGTACAGCATCGGGAGCTCGGACACGATCAGCTACTACTTCATCCACGAGGACGTCATGGACGAGGTCTCAGCCGAGACCTGGGAGAGCTTCGACAAGCTCTCGATTGTGGAGCTGAACCCCGCCTATGCCCAGATGGTCATGAAATGGGGCGCTGATGACGGCTTCCGCGACATGGTCAAGCTGGCCGAACATTTGAGCTCCAACAACTTGATAACGAATATAAAATACGATAATAATAACGGTAGCGACTTCGGAAGGCTTGCTATAGAGTTGTCATCG